>JAFXMJ010000555.1 GCA_017530465.1 Bacteroidales bacterium | reverse complement strand
CTGCCATGTTGGAGCGCGACTTGTCGGTGCTGCCGATGTGTTTTGCGCGGAAGGGGGATTGTGTGCTGATTTCTAAGACCAAAGACGTTGATTTTCTGAGTTTTTGGAGAGAGAGATTTCAGTGCGAGTTTATTGGCGAAGAAGATAGGGGATTGACAGCGCGGGAGTTCGATTTTTTTAGACCGTGGGGCATTTCGCCGAGGATATTGAGGGTGGGGGAGAAGTACAAGTTTTCTTCTGTTTATCATAATTCGCCTATTGGACGGTGGATGCCCGAACATAAATTGCTTTTTTCAAGGGCGACTTCCGTGGATTTTTTTGAAAAATTAGTGCAACAAGATGGGTATGACAGCAAATTGTTTCCAATAAATGACGATTTGTTTCCACCTCAAAAACAATTGTTTCCGTCTCAAAAACAATATTTTCCCTCAAAAAGCGAACTTCCTTGCATTGCCAAAACAATGGATGAGGCTGCGGTATTTTTGCGAGCGAGGAGCGATGGCGCGGTTTTCAAGGCGATATTTGGGTCGAGCGGTCGGGGTGTTAGAATCCTCAAAAACAGTCAAATGACTCCAAATCTCGACAATTGGCTGCGCTCAATTATCAAAACTCAGGGTGCAGTGGAGTGCGAACATTTGTTTGACAAAATTGCTGATTTTTCGATGCACTATGATATTGTGGACGGTATGGCGAAGTTTGTGGGCGTTTCCACTTTTGCAACGTCCGAAACTGGCGCGTACATTGGCAGTAGGGTAGGGCGGCTGGATAGTGTGCCGGGCTTTGATGCAGAGACGGCGCGTCGGTTGTCCGATTTGCACGTTAAAGTGTTGAACGACAGCATTTATGCCAAAAAATATTGCGGCCCTTTGGGCATCGATTGCATGGTTTATAGGCAGGGCGACCAAACAAAAATCAACCCCTGCATCGAAATCAACTGCCGCTATTCTATGGGACGTTTGTCCATGCAAATAGCCGAATTAGTGGATGCAGAGGCTGATTTTTATGTTTTCCCAAAAAATGCCGCGCCGTTCAAAGGCTGCCGTAAGCCCGAATTTTCTAACGGAAAACTTGTTGGCGGTTTCTTGCCGTTGACTCCCAGCGATACGGAGATGTTTTCGGCGGGGGTTCTTGTTATTTAAGTCCGCCGTGCGCGGTTCCGCGTATGTGGTTGAGTATCAGTGTGTCTTGTTCCGCGGTATTGGTATATGTCATGTAATGTGATGTGCCTGGCTGTTCGTGGAGTATCATTTGGGAGTCCACGGTGTATTTTACCGGGCCGTGGATTTGGTACAAGTCGGGGCGCAAATATTGCTGAATGGCGCAAGCGTCCCACATCCGTTGCCCTGTGTTGCATTCAAACAGTTTGTAGGTCATGCAGATTGGGCTGTCTTCGAGGTGCATTTTAGTTTGGTCGGCAATCACATTTTCTGGCGTGTAGTCTATTTTGTGTCCCATGTCGCCGGGCGAAAAATAGATTTTGGACGGCCATTTTTGCATGAGTGTCATGGCGTTTTGAGGGTCTTGCAGAAGGTTGTATTCGGGTTCGGGCATTGTTTGCGACAAGTCGCCGCCCATGATGTACATGGCTTTCACTTTTTTGGCAACGAGTGCAACGCCGTCGAGGTCTGAGATTTTGTCTGCCTTCGATTCCAAAAGGTGCGCGATGTTTGTGGGGAATCCGATGGAAAAAAACACCACCGATGTATCAGGCTCTTTGGCAAGAATCTGACGGTAAAGTGTCTCAGCGTCAGGTAGTTGCTGCAACTGTTCGTCGGTGTATGTGCGCTTGAATGTTGGCATTTCCTTGTACTCTTCCGGTTTTGCCAACTTCCAATACGGGATGAATACAGGCGGATTTTTGGGCGCGTCATGCGTCTTGCCGATGGGAAGTTTTGGGAAACCGTAGTATGTGTTGAATATGTCGGCAATGCGAAGGTTGTCAAGTCCATCGCGGTTTATCATCAACGCTTTGAAGTCTATTTTGCCTTTCTTGTGCGCGTCGTATAGCATCATCATTGCAAACAAGTCGTCGGTGCTGCTGCCAAGGTCGCAGTCTAAGATGACAGGCGCGGGCATATTGCCGCCTTCGCTCTGTGTGTTCTGAGCCTCAGTGTGAGTGTTTCCGCCGCCGCATGATGAGGTCAACAGTGCAAACGGCAGCAATGCTGTCAGCACCATCAAAGATGCTAATTGTTTGGTATTCATAGTTTATTGATTTTTCTTTTTCTTGTCTTCTTTGCCGCCAAAAATGGATAAGTTGATGTACTTTTTCGGATGTTTTTCAAACTCGTCGAGGATGCGGTTGATTCGTACCGTTGCCTCTTGGAGGTTGTTATATAAGGTGTCGTTTGTGAGGATTTGCTGCGCCGTGCCGTTGCCTTCGTTGATGGTGGAGAGAAGGCGGTTTGCCTTTTTGAGGGCTTCTTGTGCCTCAGAGAGCGTCTGCGAAAGGTGCAGCGTGGATAGCGTGTCGCCCAGGGCTGCAAAATCGTTGATTGCGCGTTCTATGGTGCCTGTATTGCGACCGAGCATCCGCGACGCCTTGTCAAAATTGCGCATTATTGTGTCGATGGCGTTGGAGTTTTTGCTGAGGCGCGCAGCCACTTCGCTAAGACCTTCGAGGCTGTGGGTTAGGTTGTTGCGGTTTTTTTCGTTGAGGAGGAGGTTGAGCGCGTGCATCACAGAATCAGACGTGGTGAGGAATCCGGCGAGGTCGTCCTTCATCGGCAGCACAAAATCGAGTATTTGGTCGATGATGCCCCCCGTCGATTGCGGAGCGCAGGGTGTCGCCGTTGCCGTAATAGCCGTTTACTGTTTTGGGACGGATGATTTCGATGCCCTTGGTGCCCATGATGTCGATGTTGACGATTTTTGCTGTGGTGCCGATGGGAATCATGAAGTCGTTGTTTATTTTCATCTTCACGATGATTTTAAACACGTTGTCCTTTTCCTCAAATCCGATATGCTCCACAGAGCCAATGCGGTAGCCTGAGAGCATCACGGGGTTGCTCTCTGCGAGTCCGTCGAGTTTGTTGTAGATGGCGACGTAATGGTTTTCTGCCTTAAACAGGGTCTCCCCTTTGAG
>JAFXMJ010000554.1 GCA_017530465.1 Bacteroidales bacterium | reverse complement strand
CCGACATCACCTATGACGACGACACCGATGACGACACCGACATCAACGACGAGGCTAAAGAGGCTGAGGAAGAAGTGCGCATCTCCAAGGAATTCCGTCCGATAGACTACAGCAAAGTGGATATCGAAGAGTATGAGAAAACACCTGCATACGTTAGGAAGTCCATACAGCTCAATATCGGCAATTACAAGGACGGTAAATACAAAAAAATACCGTTGTCAGACGATTAAAAAGCGATAGTTGGCATTTTTATTGCAGTAATAGATAGTGAATCAATACTTCAAACTAACCGTTCTATTATGGCAAAAGAATCCACCAGCAGCCTTTTTGGAGCCGCCTACGACCTCTTCAAGAGAATCGGGGAGACCGACTTCGAATATGTATATCGGGGATATTTCAATCATAATATCACCAAGAAGATTCTTGTCCTCGCCGACAAGAGCATTGCCAAGGTGACTGACGACACGCAAGCCACCTTGCAGAAGCGTATCTATTATATAATGGTGGAGGGCTTGCAAAACATCACGCACCATCAGGACGAAATAGCCAACGACCGCAATTTTGACAAGTATCCAGGACTATTCGCAATACAGAAGAGCGGCGACAAGTATTTCATCACCACCGGCAATATCATCGCCAATGACAAGGTGAGCGACCTCAAGTCGCGTCTCGATGTAATCAACTCCCTCGACAAGGAGGAGCTCAAGAAGTATCACCGCGAAATCCTTACCGGCGGCACTATCTCCGACAAGGGCGGCGCGGGTCTTGGTCTTATCGAGATGTCAAGGAAGTCGGGCAGCAAGTTGCATTACAAGTTTGAGAAGCTCGACGACGAGTACACATACTTCTACTTGCAGACACAATTGCCTTCCGACGACAATGGCAGCAGCTCCGAAGACTACGTAATACACAGCCATTGCTCAATGGACGGACTTATGAGCCTGCACCACAAGATGATGGCGGAGAATTTGCAATTGCTGTTCAATGGATTCTTCAATCAGGAAAACCTCCTGAGCCTTCTCGCAATCATCAAGAGCCGTTCCAATATGCCGCTCACTACCATCAAGATTTCCAACGTGATGGTGGAGATGCTTCAAAATATCATCAAGCACGGCGTGAAGACGGAAGGAGTAGGCGTGGGCGCAAGGGGCGTATTTTTCCTCGGACAGACCGGCAACGAGACCATCCTCACCGCCGGCAATATCATCGACGACCAGTCGGTAACCACAATAGAAGAGCGTCTGAAGTTTGTGAACGGAATGGCTAAAGACGCGCTGTCGGATTATTACGACGACCTCCTGCTCGACTTTGAGAGCGTGGACGCCAAGAAGACCGGACTTGGATTCACCGACCTGCGCATCAAGAGCGACCGCCCGCTCAAGTATGAATTTCAGAAGTTGGACGGTGGAGGCACATTCTACCTGTTGCAGACCGCCATCAAAACTAACAAATAAGAATAGAGAGAAATGGAAAAGTTAATATTGGAAGAAACCGAAGATACACCAGAAATCGTACTCGACCCCGAAGAGGGCAAGTTTAAGATTTCTAAGATTTCTGTACCTGAAAACGCGCTCGACTTCTACCGTCCTGTCCTCGACTGGATCAAGCAGTACGCCGAGGAGCCAAACATCCAGACCGTGTTTGACTTCGACCTCGAGTATGTGAACACCGCGTCGAGCAAGCAGATTATACAAATAATACTCCTCTTGCAAAAAGTATCGGAGAAGGGCAATGTGAAAGTCAATTGGTACTACGAATCCATTGACGAAGATATGCGCGCACTCGGTGCCCGTTACAAGAAGCTCGTCACCGTGCCGTTCGACCTCGTGGAGATAGAGTAGGGGAGATGTGCATCCTCTGGTAAAAATATGCCAAAAAGATTTAGGCGTTATAGTTTGTGACTATAACGCCATTTTTTTTGTCAAAATTCTTTTAAACTTTTTTTCCCTTCTACCGTCAAACCACCGACTTTCATAATTAAAATAACAAGAACAAAAGATGAAAAAAATTGTTTTATTGATGTTTGCGGTATTTGCGATGGCTGTCTCCGCATTGGCACAGGAACGCGAGATTTCGGGTGTCGTCATCGACAGCGATAGCAAGGAACCGGCATATCAGGCCACTGTTCGATTGCTTAAGACCGACAGTACGCTTGTAACGGGAGCTATTAGCGACGAGCGTGGCTCATTCAAGCTGAATGCCCCGGCTGACGGCGACTACATTGTGAAAATCACAAGTATTGGCTACGAGGCTTGGAACAAGTCTATCAAAGTGCAGCTCGGTAACAACGTTTTCTTGGGCAAAATCAAGATTGCGCCCAGCGACGTCCAGATTGAGACTGCTACTGTGACTGCATACGCCAACAAGATGACAGTAAAAAAAGACACTTTCATCTACAATGTGGACGCATACCGTACTTCGGAGGGTTCTGTAATTGAGGAACTTGTGAAAAAACTTCCCGGTGCGGAGGTGGACGAAGACGGCAAGATAACCATCAACGGCAAGGAGGTGAAAAAGATTCTCGTGGATGGCAAGGAGTTTATGACCGGCGACACCAAGACCGCCATGAAAAACCTTCCCACATCCATTGTAAACCGTGTGAAGGCTTACGACCAGAAGAGTGACCTCGCCCGCATCACAGGTATTGAGGACGGCAACGAGGAGACTGTGCTCGACTTCGGCATCAAGCCGGGTATGAACAAAGGTATGTTTGCAAACGCGGATCTCGGCATCGGCACAGAGCACCGCTATACATGGCGCGGCATGGGTTCGTATTTCGCCGACAAGAGCCGCATCATGTTGTTCACCAACGCCAACAACGTGGGCGACCGTGGTTTCGGTGGCGGCGGCGGACGTTTCCGTGGCGGCAACAACGGCCTCAACTCCTCCAAGATGGTGGGCTTGAACTACAATTTTGAGGAAAAAAACAAGTTGAAAATTGATGGTAGTGTGCGTTGGAATCATGCTGATGGCGATATTTTCAGCCGTCAGTCGGTGGAAAACTTCGTTAGCAAGGTGGGCGCGTTTTCCAATTCCATCAATCAAAACTACACACGCTCAGATAGTTGGAACTTGCAAGGCCGCCTGGAATGGCAGCCCGACTCAATGACCAACATAATGTTCCGTCCTACATTGTCGTACTCCACCAACGACGGCAGCTCGTATGGCAATTCGGCTTCTTACAACATCGATCCATACAGCTTGGATTACAATGAAGAAGGCATAGATCCGTTGGATGAAGAAATCATCAAGATGATGGAAGCCAGCGGTTGGATGGTTAACCAGCGCCGCAATGGTAATCTTTCGTTTGGTTCTAATACAAGGTTCAATGGCACGTTGCAGATTAACCGCAAACTCAACAACGATGGTCGCAATATCACATTGAGCGGCGAAGGCGGATACACCGACCAAGAAAACAAGAATATGTCTATCAGCGATGTGATTCTCTATCAGACTAATTACCAGTATAGTACCAATAGATACAATTATACTCCATCTGATAATTGGAACTATTCCTTGCAGGCTGCATACAGCGAGCCGTTGATG
>JAFXMJ010000553.1 GCA_017530465.1 Bacteroidales bacterium | reverse complement strand
GTGAGGAAAGTTTTTGGCGACAGTTTCAGGTTCTTCATCTGCGGTGGCGCGATGTTGGAGATTAAGCAGCAACAATTTTTCAACTGCATTGGCGCACCCGTAATGCAGGGCTACGGTCTCTCGGAAGCGTCGCCCGTAGTCAGCGTCAACCAACGTCATTACCATCGTTTTGGCTCGTCGGGCAGAGTGCTTGCGGGTTTCGACTGCAAAATCCTCGACCACGACGGCAAGGAGTTGCCGCCAAACACCAAGGGACTCGTTACTCTCCGTGGGTTGAGCGTGATGAAGGGTTATTACAAAAATCCTGACGCCACCGCCGATACCATCCACGACGGTTGCCTCAATACCGGCGATATGGGTTATCTCGACCAAGACGGATTCCTGTACGTTACGGGCAGGGAGAAGGCGTTGCTCATCAGCAGCGACGGCGAAAAATATTCGCCCGAGGAGATTGAGGATGCCATCGTCAATTGTTCCGATTTCGTGATTCAGTGCGTCCTCTACAACGACCATAGCAAATACACTACGGCGTTAATCACTCTTGACCGCGACCGTCTGAAAAAGTACGCGGAGGAGCACGGCATTACCTCGATGGAGAAGTTGCTCGACGTGGTAAGGAAGTCGTTCCTTGCCTTTGAGAGCGATTTCAACTACAAAAATATGTTCCCCAAGCAGTGGATTCCGTCGGTGTTCCACATTGTCGGCGAACCATTCTCTGAGGCCAACGGTATGGTAAATTCCACGATGAAGATAATCAGGTTCAAGGTCTTGGGCAAATACAAGGACGTGTTGACCCGAATGACTACGGTGGAAGGCAAGGCAGAGAACGAACAGGAGAATTTGAAGACGTTGGCGGGGATGGTAGGATAAAAAAAATATTAAAAAAAATTTGCATATTCCGACTGCAATTATTAATTTTGCGGCGGTATATAATAAGATAAAGAACCACTATGGAGCATATCGTTAGCGCAGGAAATATGAAGACGCCTTGGGTCAACCTCGACCCGGAGAAAGGCTTGATAGAACTCGGAGGTCGTTCCATCCCGGAAAACACCGAGAGCGTCTATCGTCCCCTTATAGAGTGGCTCGAAGAATATATAGCCGCACCAAAGGACACGACCACCGTTAGGGTTGACTTCGAATACTTCAATTCAAGTTCTGCTAAATACTTGATTCGCTTCCTCGAATATTTCACCAACATCAGGGACAACGGAAAGGAAGTGATTATCAATTGGTATTACGACGACGACGAACTTTTGGAATACGGCGAGGACTTCCAAGACGTGTTGGAGATGAAATTCAACTTCTTCCCCGCCAAGGAGTTCAAGAAATTCTAAGCCGCTTTTTAATCAAAGCCTATGAAAAACCTTGCAACAAATCATATTGCGATTAAGCAGAGCATCCTAAGCGGGCTTGTCAACGAGAAGGATTTGCAACAGGACGCAAGGATTAAGATAGGTATGCTCAACAACGCCATTGTTTTTCCCGTGCCTTATAGTTTCGACTTCAACGACTTCGCCAAGTCGTTGTTTTCGTATATTAACGACACCCTCCGAGCCTCCGCCACCTCGCAGCAGTATGGCGACGATATGCAGGCGATCACCTTTTCGCCCATTGGACTCGGATTGATGAAGAAAGCGGTGGTATTCAGCCTGATAGATTCGCACCTGTACATCCACATCGTCCCCGCCAAAGAGATAGAGAACCCCAACTTTTCCGAAGGCAAGATTTCGGAGTTGCTCTCGTCGGGCAAGGTCGATAAGATATATCAGTACGCCGAGGATTACATAATGAAGATGTACCCCGAGTCAATTGCCGCCACGGTAAAGCCGCAGGGACGTTATTTTTACACGACAAGCCCCGGCATCGCGCCCATAATAGCGTCGCACTTGGAGGACGGCGAACTCGTGCTCGCAAAACTCGACATCTACCGCATCGACGCCTCCAAATCCAACGCGCAGACCACGGAGATGGACACGGCATTTTACCTGAGCACCACCAACGGCTCGTACCTCTTTGTCCTCGACAAAAACCTCCAAGAAAAATACATCGAGACCCTCACCGCCGACCCTATGACCGTGAAGGCGGAGATTGGCCGCGACCCCGTTACCTGTGGCACTACAAAGTGGATGACCAACCGCGACAACGACTTTCTCTTCGACGAGGCAAGCCGCGCCAACACCCTCGCGCCGCAAGACAAGATACTGACATTCTCACAGTTGCACTTCAATATGGGCGAAAGTAAGGCAGACCGCGAATATGCGTCGCACCTTATTAATATATATGCCGAAAACGACGGCTCGCCTTTCACCAAATTTGCCGCCAAGTTGATAGATTTTAGCGTTTCGCTCGACGGCGACAGCGAGGTCATCAACAAGATGTTGGCGATACAACTCTTTGAGTACGCCAATGCGCTGCACTCCGACGACGATTTTGAGAAGAAGATAAGCACTTTTGTGGGGCAGTTCAACTTTTCGGCGTTGGAATTGGCGACATTGATATTTGTAATCAGCCGCGTCAAAAACAGTCTCGACGACACCAAAATGTTTGTGGAGATGATGTTGGGGCTCAAAAAACGGTATTTCGATTGCGACAACGACAGCCTCGACCGTGCTTTTGTATGTGTCAACATCGCCAAAAAACTCAATTCGATAGGCGCGCAAAAGGAAGCGGGCAAAGTTGCCGAGGAGGCTCTCGACCTCTGTGGCGATATGTCGGCGGCGATGCTTGCGCCGGGTCTCGACACCACGCCTGATATGCCGTATTCGGGTGCGTCGGTGCAATACGCCGCTCTCGAAGAACTCTACAAAGCAGCCGAAAATGACAAAGACCGCTTTAAATACGCACTCGAAATGGCTATGGTTAAGCCGTTGATAGAGAATAATTTGGCTAATGCCGCTCAATATTGTCAAAACGACGCACTGAAAGTCCGCTTGAACGCAGCGTTGTCGGTGTTTGACGTGGAGCGGTTCAATAATTATTCCTACACCTCGTCGCAGGCGTTGGAAGGCAAATTCAGCAAGATAAAGACCTCGATGTTTATGCCCGCGTGTATGGGGCGGAGGAAGGCGTTTGCGGGTTTTGAGGATTGGGTAATCAAGGTAACTCCCGACAAATCAATATCTTCCGTCAAGTCTTACGGCGAGTTTGTCAATACCAACAATTTCCATCTCCTTTACGAATTTGACGAGAATCTGACTAAATATTTTGAGACCGACGTTGACGTTTTTGTGCTTGCAAACCGCAATCAAGGCATCATTTCCAACGACGACGGCGAATCCAAGTACATCATTATCGACAAGGAACTTCTCGACACCGACAATGCCAACTATATGAACGGCAGCGAGTTGCTCTTTGAAATGGCTCGCGAATTTGCAAGTCTCAGGCTCGGACTTTCGCGCCTGACCTGCCATCCGCAGTGGCGCAATTATTCCGTGAATGGCGTTCATAGTCAGGATGTTATATCGCTCTTTGCTCCCGAACCCGATTTCATCGCGCCCGACGTAAAACGTTACACGCGCATCCTCAATTACGGCAAGTTGATGTCCACGGTTAATTATTTCAATTTCGACATCGATGATACTGCCGTTGCCGCCGACCTCCTCGAACAGACCATCAACGCCCTCAAATACGCCGGCACACGACCCGACAACCTCAAAGAAATGGAGTACGCGGCACTTTCGCACCTGACGGCGATGATTGCCGACCGTGCGGGGCTTGTTGTATCGGGCAACATTGTAACGTCCATCAAGGCGATGATACACAACGACAGTCAGTTGAAGGGCGGCAACTCCGATTTTCCCGCCGACGCGCCTGTTGCAACTACCTCCTGCACCCGAGGCACGGACGGAAGACCCATCAACTATGATTTTGCGATGCGATTGGCAGCCCTTTTAAGTTTCTATATTTCAGAGGATTATAAAATAAAGTGAAAAAAGTTGCCAAAATATTTGCACAATTCAAAATCTTGTCATAACTTTGCACCGTCAAATCGGAAGAAATGACTTGAAAGGATGGTCCTTTCGTCTAACGGTTAGGACGCAAGATTTTCATTCTTGTAATACGGGTTCGATTCCCGTAGGGACTACAAAGGTTGAAGTTGATGAGGCTTCAACCTTTTTTTGTAGTAATTTTTCTTGCGATTTCAAAAAAGTTACATTATATTTGCTGACCAAATAATTACCCATAAAATATTAATTATGCAGTATTACGATCCAAAGACCGACGTTGTCTTCAAAAAAGTATTTGGTACTCACAAGAATCTTACAATCAGTCTGTTGAATGCAGTCTTGCAGTTGGACGGTAAAAAACAGATTAAGGATGTGGAGTATCTGCCGTCCGAGATATTGCCTTTGATGGGCGGCAAACGTAGTAGCGCGGTAGATGTGCGTTGTCAGGATTCCAATGGCGACTACTTCATCGTCGAGATGCAGATGTATTGGTCGTCTGATTTTTTGCGCCGTGTGCTTTATAATTGCGCCAAAGTTTACGCTTCGTTGTATTCCAAGGGTGAGGAGCATTACAAGGTCAAGAAAGTATTTTCCGTTAACATCCTCAACGATATATATCAGGACGGCAACAACAATAATTATCACCGATACACAATGTCGGAAGTAGGCAACCCTAATCACGTGATTAGTGGTATTGAGATACTCTGCATCGAGTTGCCGAAGTTTAAGCCGGAAGATTATGCCCAAAAGACGATGTTGAAATTGTGGCAGTCGTTCCTCACGTCCATCAACGCCAAGACGGGACAGGAGGAAATATCTGATGAATTGATGGCCAATGAGGAAGTCAAGGAGGCTTTGGATCTTTGCCGCAACCTGACGGAAGAAGAGCGTGGTTATTACGACGGCTTTTGGGGAATGGAGTTTTTGCGCAAGGACAGGGATATGACAGTTGAAAAAATTGGCATTGAAAAAGGACGTGCAGAAGGACGTGCAGAAGGACGTGCAGAAGGTGAGAAACAAAAAGCCATTGACGTTGCTCGCAAAATGATGTCTAAGGGATTGTCCATAGATGATATTTGTGACATCACCGGACTTAATCCCGAAGTAATAGAAAATATTTAATAACTGTTAGTAATGCTTTGAATAAAGAGGCAAAGATTGTAATAAATGGACATCGAAGAATACATAGAAAACCACACCACCCCCGAGGACGAGGCGTTGCGTCAACTCCGCCGCCACACCAACCTCACCACCACTTTCCCGCGCCAACTGTCGGGACCTGTGCAGGGCAAACTCTTGGAGATGCTCAGCCGTATGATTGCTCCCAAAAACATCCTCGAAATAGGCACTTTTACGGGCTATTCGGCGTATTGCCTTGCCAAAGGGTTGCAGGACGGTGGTATGTTGCACACCATCGAGGTTAAGGACGAGATGGAGGAGCCGCTTTTGTCATTCTTTGAAAAATCGGGCATCGCCGACCGCGTTGCTCTGCATATTGGCGACGCTGTGGATGTGGTCAAGGATTTGGATGTGGCGTTTGACCTTGCCTTCATCGACGGCGACAAGCGTCAATATCCTGATTATTACGCCGTTGTATTCCCAAAAATCCGTGTTGGCGGCTATATCATCATTGACAATGTTCTTTGGTACGACAAGGTAATCACCGAGCCAAAACACAACGACCCCTACACCGCCGGCATCATCGCCCTCAACGACATCGTTCAGAATGACCCCCGGGTAGAGAATGTCATCGTGCCGGTGAGGGACGGGCTGACGATAGTGAGGAAGGTGGAGGGATAAACATTGCAACTTCCAATATGGGAAAGCGTCGGTAAAATATTTTTATGGTTTCTCAAAAAAATTATTACCTTTGCGCATTATAACAATTAAAAATGGGCAAACTCCTTTTCCATATTGGACGTTATTTTGTGCTGATGAAGCGGGTGTTTTCGCGGCCCGAGCGTTGGCGCGTGTTTCTGCGCAATACCGTCCGCGCAATCGACAGTATGGGTGTGAGTTCCATTGCGATTGTGCTGATAATATCATTCTTTATGGGTGCTGTGTGCGCCATTCAGATGGCCTACAACCTCCAAAACCCGATAATTCCGCGTTATCTCATCGGATACGGCACGAGGGAGACATTGCTCCTCGAATTTTCAAGCACAATCGTTGCGCTCATTCTTGCCGGAAAAGTTGGCTCCAACATTGCCTCCGAACTCGGCACAATGCGCGTTACCGAACAGGTAGATGCATTGGAAATGATGGGCGTCAATTCAGCCTCGTACCTCATACTGCCCAAAATAGTTGGATTTGTGTTTTTTATCCCCGTACTGACAATTTTTTCGATGGCAATTGGCATATTGGGCGGCTACGTGGCGTCGTTTGGCACCAAGGGACTCACGCCGCACGATTATGTGGTGGGCATCACGTCGATGTTCCAACCGTTTTATGTAACATATTCATTAGTTAAGTCGTTGGTATTTGCATACATAATAGCCTCCGTTTCAAGTTATTATGGATATTACACCAATGGCGGCGCGTTGGACGTCGGACGGTCGTCAACGCACGCTGTGGTTTACAGTAGCATAGTAGTTTTGCTTTTTAACCTAATACTCACCAAACTGATGCTATGATTGAGGTAAGGAATGTATATAAGGAGTTTTCGGGACACAACGTCTTGAACGACATCTGCGCGGAGTTTGAGCCGGGCAAGACCAACCTGACCATCGGACAGTCGGGTTCGGGCAAGACGGTGTTGCTCAAATGTATTGCGGGGCTTCATTCGGTGTCTTCGGGCGACATTCTCTACGACGGACGCTCCTTCGCCAATATGAACGACAAACAGCGCAAGGCCATCCGCAAGGAGATGGGAATGGTTTTTCAAGGCGGGGCGTTGTTTGATTCCAATACTGTGGAGGAGAATGTGATGTTTCCGTTGGAAATGTTTACCAAGATGAGTTATGAGGAACGCCGCGAACGTGCCAATTTCTGTCTTAAACGCGTAAATATCCTCAACGCCAACGACAAGTACCCTTCTGAAATTTCGGGCGGTATGCAGAAGCGCGTCGCCATAGCCCGCGCCATCGCGTTGAATCCCAAATACTTATATTGTGACGAGCCTAATTCCGGTCTCGACCCCGTAACGTCCATCGTCATCGACAATCTCATTAAAGAAATCACCATCGAATACAATATAACGACCATCGTCAACACCCACGATATGAACTCCGTGATGGAGATTGGCGACAAAATCATTTTTATCTACAAGGGACACAAGAAGTGGGAAGGCAGTAGCAACGAAATCTTCAACACCGGCGTCAAGGAGTTGGACGACTTCGTTTTTGCGTCGGAAAGGATGAAACAATTAAGGGATTTGAACAGGTAAGAACATTCGTTAATACACATTGTTCGTTTTCCGCCAAATCCGCCTAAATAAGCAAGATTTGGCGGATTATACTGTCTATTTTCCGCCAAATCTGAGATAATTACGCAGATTTGGCGGATTTTAACACTTATAATCCGCCAAATCTAAAAAATAATCGTTATATTTGCGGCATAAAACATTACTATTATGAGCAAATTGATAGGCAGAAAAGAGTATGTAGAGGAGTTGGAGGACGTTTACAAATCTTCCAAATCGGAATTTGTGGCGGTTTATGGACGACGGCGCATTGGCAAAACATTCCTGATTGACTGTGTGTTTGAAAACCGTATGACGTTTTCGTTGACAGCATTATCTAACGCGCCAACCAAAAAACAACTACTGAATTTCAATATAGAGATGTCGCGGCAGTTCAGGCGCGATTTTCCGATAGCCGACAATTGGTTTATTGCCCTCAACCAACTTATCGAACTGTTGGAAACGATGGACGACGTATCCAAAAAGGTGGTATTCTTTGACGAAATGCCGTGGATGGATACGCCAAAATCGGATTTTCTGTCGTCGTTTGAGCATTTTTGGAACGGATGGGCATCCAAACGCACAGACATAATGCTCATAGCCTGCGGTTCGGCTACATCGTGGATTGTCAATAAGTTGATTAACAACAATGGCGGTCTGCACAACCGCGTAACGCGCCGTATAAGGGTGATGCCGCTATCAATAGCCGACTGCGGACAGATTTTGGCGCAAAAAGAAATATCGTGCGAAAAATACGACATCATATCATATTATATGGCGTTGGGCGGCGTACCGTTTTATTGGACATTGTTGAAAAAGGGGCTTAGCGTAAGTCAAAACATTGACTATCTGTTTTTTAACGAGGTTTCGCCGCTCAAAGACGAGTTTCACCTGATGTACTCGTCTCTGTTTGCCAACCATCAAAAATACATTAAAATGGTGGAACTCCTCGGTACAAAGTCCAAGGGATTGACGCGCAAGGAGATTATTGAGGCTTCCAAACAAAACAGCGGCGGCGCACTGTCGGAAATTCTCACTGATCTGCAACTCTGCGGCTTAGTGAAAAAAAATGTTCCGCCCAATGCATCGGTAAAGAACGCGCTCTATCAACTCGACGATTTTTACACGTTGTTTTATCTCCGCTTCCTGCACGACAAAGGCGTTGCAGGAAGCGGTGCGTGGAGCAATATGGCTAAAACTCAAAAACTTAACGCTTGGGCGGGGCTTGCCTTTGAACACGTATGCTTCGAAAACAGTGCGAAGATTTTAGAGAAACTGAAAATTGCCGGTGTTAAGACCAACATCTACCAATGGCGCAGCCGCAAAAACCTCGGCGGCGCACAAATTGATATGGTAATAGACCGCGCCGACAATGTTATCAACATCTGCGAAATCAAGTTTTCCACAGAAAAATTTGTTATCGACGCCAACTATGCCAACAATATCCGCAACAAGGTCGCCGTTTTTCGCCAAGAAACCAACACGAAGAAAACCATTTTTGTAACGATGATTACCACCTACGGCATCGTTGACAATCAATACTCAGGACTCGTACAAAATCAGTTGACAGCGGAGGATTTGTTTTGAGGTAAAAAAACAATTTCTGCCCAAAATTTGTTGAACGTCTAAAAATTATCATTACCTTTGCCGCGACAAACAAAACTTACAGGAAATGTTTCTACGGCTTTTGATATTGGTGTTGCTGTTGATTTCCACATCGTGCCACGAATTGGGGCGGGACGTGGAGGTCAGAGTTGACGTTGCCAATGGTCAGGAGTCGGTTTTGCGGAACGACGATACTGATTTTGATTACATACACGATTATAATTGGGCAGGGATTCTCTGCACCAACGACGCGCCCGTTTTGAGAACCGTATCAAGGCAGCGCAATACGCAACGTGTCTTCGACAAGCGCAAGTGGCTGCCGGGTACTTCTTTTAAATTCGTGTTTACTAATTGTTTGATAAAGTGTTACAATAATGCAAGGCAGTTGTATTGCCACCAATCCAAATCGGGACGCTCGTTGCTGCACTTTCTCTGCAAACTCTCCATTTGATTCTGCCATTTTTCTACACAGACAATTTGTTTAAGATTTGGGAATAGTCAATTTGTTTTGACGTGTAGCGATGTGTCTATATGTCAAACGGTTAGTTTATGTTATTTAATGTAATTATCAAAAATGGCAGAAAAGAATATTATCACCCTCGAAGACGGCATCACCGAGTTCACTAACGGCAAGGTAACAAGTACGAAGGGTGTCAACAAGATGGGTATCGTGTGGCTCGTGGTAGGCGCGTTGCTGTTTGCCGCCCAAACTCTCGACAAGGAGAACGGCACGTTGACAATGGCTCTTATCGTGATGGGACTTTGCGCTGTGTCGTATGGCGCAATTGTGCTTTTCGCGAAGAAGGCGGGGTACAGTTACAATGGCAAACGGATGAAGTTGCGCAAGTTTATGTTCAACGCCGACCGCTACGCCGACGTTTTGCGGCTGTACGAGGTGGGCGAGTTTAGCAATTTGCTCGACATCCCCCGCGATTCCGCCGCCAAGATGATGCTCAAAGTGTTGGTTGACAACGATTACAGCGTGGCGTTTTCGCAGTTGTACACGTTCTCGTCGCAGAGTTACAACTTTGAGCCGTCCTCCGAAATCCGCGAACACGGCACAGCGGAATGTCAGAAGATTAATACGCTCGTGGTAAGTTACTAACGGGCGTGGTTTGTCTAATATTTGATGGTTTGGGCTGACGCTGAATAGTGGTCGTCAGCCCTTTCTAAAAAATTACTCCAAATGGAAGGATTCTTGTTTGTAATCGCGGTGTTGTCGTTTGCGAGCATTTGGGCGTGCAAGGCGGGCTACAAATTGGGCGTTCCGGTGTTGCTGATGTTCCTTGTGATGGGAATGTTGTTTGGCGACGAAGGACTGCGGCTCGTTAAGTTCGACAGTTTTGAGAACGCCTCCACCATCGGCACGGTGGCGTTGTGCGTGATATTGTTTTCGGGCGGTATGGATACCAAACTCTCTGACATCAAACCTGTTATCCGTGAGGGCTTGCTGTTGGCGACTTTGGGCGTGTTCCTTATGGCGGTGATAACGGGTTTTGTAATCCGGTTTGTTTTTGATATGATGTTTGGTGCCGACACCGCCGTCGCCAAGGGTGCGGGGATTATGACGAGTTTGCTGTTGGCGTCGGTGATGGCGTCCACGGATTCGGCGTCGGTGTTTTCGTTGTTGCGCTCCAAGAACCTCAATTTGAAAAACAACCTGCGCCCGCTCCTCGAATCCGAAAGCGGCAGCAACGACCCTGTGGCGTTCATTATGACTGTTACCCTCATCACCATCGTCAAATCGGGCGACGAGCCTGACTATGTGGCAGTTGCGAGCGATGTCGTGGTGAAACTCGTGATGGGCGGCACGACGGGATTCTTTATCGGGCGGTTTTTGGTGTGGGCAATCAACAAACTCAACATCGACAATGCCGCGCTCTATCCGATAGCGATATTGTCGGGATGTCTAATTATTTATGCCACAGCATTTTTTGTCAATGGCAACAGTTACCTCGCCGTGTATGTTGGCGGACTTGTGATAGGCAATTCGCATTTTGTCCACAAGAGGGCGACCATCAATTTTTTTGACGGTTTGACGTGGCTGTGCCAACTGATTATGTTCCTGATTCCGTTCCCGGAGAATACGTTGGTGGTGATGGTGAAGCGCGACGGCAAGTATTTTGTCCCAAAAGGCAGGACTGAACTCCTCAGCGGTGACCATCTACTCCTCATCACAGACAACAAGGACATCCTCATCCAAACCCTCAACTCCGTCGGCATCGCTTACAACAACGTCAAGGCTGACAAGGTGGAAAGCAAATTGTTACCGATATGATTATCAGGATATTGACATTGGTATTGCTGTTGATTTCGGCGTCCGGCTGCGAGGTGCGGCGGGGCGTCGAGGAGGTCTGTGGCAATGATTATGGTCAATATTCTACAAATAACGGCGATGCGTTCCAAGATTACATTCATAGTTGCAATTGTGTCGGTCTCGCCACCACCAACGATGCGCCCGCGCTGCGCCCCTCGCCAAGCCAACGCAATTTTCAGCGAAGTTTTGAGAAACGCAAATTGCTGTTGGATACATTG
>JAFXMJ010000552.1 GCA_017530465.1 Bacteroidales bacterium | reverse complement strand
GTGTCTCTTCGCAGAAAGAAACTCGGACGGTAGCTAAACGTCCTCTTCTTCCCTTCTGAGTTTCTGGATGTAGATAGCTTTCTTAATCTGCTCTCTCCTCTTTACCGAAAACTTGGTGAACGCCTGCCTCTCGCGAAGCTCACGTACCACACCGGTCTTCTCGAATTTCCTCTTAAATTTCTTGAGGGCTCTTTCGATGTTTTCGCCTTCTTTTACTGGTACTATGATCATAGTGTTTTTTAATTTGTTTAATTTAAAATTTTAAATTTGTATCACTTTTATACAGGGTGCAAAGTTATAAAAGATTTTTTTGATACCAAAAGATATTTGAAAAAAAATTGCAGTTTTTTTGTTGCAACTGTTTTTTGATGCAAAACTCCTTGCTTATTCGTGCAGAAAAATGTATATTTGCGACAATTATTCGTACATAAAAATGTAAGTCATATACACTTATTCGTACATAAAAATGTAATTAATATGGAGAGGCACTTATATAAAGAACTGATACAATGGAAGATAAGCACAAATAGGAAACCACTTGTCCTCAATGGTGCGCGACAGGTGGGCAAGACGTGGCTCCTCACCGAATTTGGACGGCGTGAATACGCAAAAAACGTCCTTTTTTCGCTCGACCGCAACAAGGACGCCCGAAAAATTTTTCAACAAGGCGGCTCGGCTCGGCAACTGATTCAACGGCTGTCGGCATTGTCGGGCGTTGAAATTACTGATGGCGACACATTGTTGATACTCGACGAAATACAAGACTGCCCCGAGGCATTGTCGGCGTTGAAATATTTTTGTGAGGAGACGCCGCAAATGCACATTGCCGTTGCAGGTTCGTTGCTTGGCATCTCGATGCACAACAATACATCATTTCCTGTTGGCAAGGTGGATGTATTGCGTCTTTATCCGTTGAATTTCAGCGAGTTTGTACGCGCAATGGGACGGGACAAAATGGCTGAAATGCTCGAACTTGGCAATTGGGACGACATTGATGCCCTGAGCAATGCCTATATTGACCTCCTGCGGCAATATTATTACGTGGGCGGTATGCCCGAAGTGGTGTTGTCGTATTCCAAAAACGGACAGCAAGAGGAAGTAAGAAGGCTACAAAACAGGATTTTAGCGGATTATGAGGCTGATTTTTCAAAGCACGCGCCGTCCAACGAAGTATCGCGCATACGTATGGTATGGCAGAGCATACCGTCTCAGTTGGCAAAGGAAAATAAGAAGTTCATCTATGGCGCAATCAAACAGGGGGCGCGTGCGGCGTCCTTTGAACTTGCAATACAATGGTTGCAGGATGCGGGACTTGTGTACAAAGTAAACCGTGTAAACGCCGTAAAAATGCCGCTGAAATTTTATGAGGAGTTTGGCGCGTTCAAACTTTTTATGCTCGACGTAGGGCTTTTGGGAGCGATGGTCGATGCGCCCGCCTCCGCAGTTTTGGTCAAGGACGACATTTTTTCGGAATACAAAGGGGCGTTCACTGAACTTTTTGTTTGTTCGCAGATGAAGTCGGCTGACATCCCCGTCTTTTACCACTCGGTGGAGAGTTCGCGCATAGAGTTGGATTTTGTGGTGCAACTCGGAGCAAAAGTCTATCCCGTGGAGGTAAAAGCCGAAGAAAATGTCAAGTCGAAATCCTTGCGTACATTCGTCGAAAAAAATCCCACACTGCGCGGACTTCGGTTATCAATGAAACCGAGGTTTTCGCAAGATTGGCTCGAATGTATCCCGCTATACGGATTTTGTCAGGAGTTTTTGAGGATGAAATAATTATTTCACTATCTCCAACTCCTTTATGATATTCTGTGCGCCGCCCAATTTGTCTATCAGGAAGAGCACGTAGCGGATGTCAACAGAGATATTGCGGCAGATGCTCGGGTCGTACATAATGTCGCTCATTGTGCCTTCCCAACAACGATCGAAATTGATGCCTACCAAATGACCATCGCCATTGATGACGGGGCTGCCCGAATTGCCGCCGGTGGTGCGGTTGGAGGCTACAAAACATACGTGCAACGTGCCGTCCTTGTCGGCGTAGCGACCATAATCGCGGTTGCGGTGGAGGGTTTCGAGAGCCGACGGCGCATCATAGTCGGCGGGGGCAGGTCGGTCTTTGGCTATCACGCCGTCCAACGTGGTGAAACTCTTGTAAACCACCGCGTCCCTTGGCTCAAAACCGCCTACCTTGCCGTATGTAAAACGCAACGTGCTGTTGGCGTCGGGGAATGGAATCACCTCCGGCATCACCTCCAACAACGCCGCCTGATAACGCTTGTACATATCGTCCTCAGCCTGTATCATATCGCGGTAGGTGAAATATGCCTTCTGAAACAACATCTTGATGTAACTATCATAGAAATACACGCCGATGTCGTGTTTGAGCGTCTCCACGATGGATTCTATCTTAACCTCGCGCTTTTTGCCGGTGAGTTTGAGAGCCTCGCGACATTCAGCAACCACATTCAACGCCGTCTGTAATTGCGCCGCCGCCGAGCCGTGATAGAAACAATTCACAAAATCCTGCGCGTCGGCGATGTCGTGCGATGCGTAAAGGCTGTCGAGGTCGTCGGGAAGGAAATCGGGACAGGAGTCGCAATATATCTTATAAAGTGCGCTAAAAAGATTGCGCTCCAAGGTGCTGTCCCTTTTATCAAAAACCGAGCGTAGTTTGGATTCCACGTTGTTGATTTCGTTGTCGATGTTGGACGACGGATTAGCCATAGAATTTTTCAGGCGCGTGAGTTGTTCGCCCGCCTTGAATTGCGACAATCCATAAATCGATTCCGTGAAATACGTAACGCAACGTGCTGCCTTGATGTTGGTGGCGTTGTAAATGGAACAAAAAGCCCTCACAATGTTGCTGTATTTGCCACGCAATTCGCTTGTGGAGAGCCGTGATTGAAATTCGCGTTCCAATTCCTGTTTGCGTCCCACGGCGTTGCAACTGCGGAGACCGGCTATTGCGCCCTCCCATTTTTTCTTGCCGTTTTCAACGCCCGAATACCTCGACGCGTAGTCTATCTTGATTTGGCGGTCGTGGTTCATAGCCTCCTCCATCAAATCCATCTCCAGCTGACGGACGCAGACCCTCGCGGGCAAATCCACATCTTGACGAAATTTTACTGCGCACGACGGCAAGTATGATTCTGTAACGCCCGGATAGCCAAACACCATCGTAAAATCGCCCTCGTTCAAGCCTTTGAGCGAAATCTTGAAATGCGACTTCGGGTGGTAAGGCACATTGGCGTTGGAAAAATCGACGGGATTGTTGTACTTGTCGGCGTAAACCCTGAACACCGAAAAGTCGCCCGAATGACGCGGCCACATCCAATTGTCGGTGTCGGAATAATAATTGCCAACCGACGATGGCGGTGCCGCCACAAGCCTAACATCCCTAAATACTTTGTACACAAATACATAATAGACGTTGCCACCATAAAAACCTTCCACCGAATACTCCAAATTGTCGCCGTATTTGGACTGATAATCGGCAATGACAGCCCTGCGGTTGTCGTCGTCGGACATATCGCCGTATTTTTCGGGAACGAGTTCCATACGGTCGAGAATTTGGATTTCGAGACCCTCGCAGGGAAGTTCTTCGGTGATGTTTTTAGCCCAAAATCCGTCCGCCAAATAGTCGTGCATCAAGGTCGAATGTTGCTGAATGAACGACCGTCCGCAATGGTGGTTGGTGAATATCAAGCCGTCTTTCGACACAAATTCGCCCGTACAGCCGCCGCCAAACAACACCACGGCATCCTTCATACAAGCCTTGTTGACAGAGTAGATGTCTTCGGCTTTGAGTTTGAAACCGTTTTTCTGCATATCGGCAATGCGCTGTTCCGCCAAAACCGGCAGCCACATCCCGCCCTGCGCCACCGCGTTGGATACGCATATTATTATGGCGACGATTAATATAAATATCCTTCTCATAATGTGTTTCATTTTTTACTCCTGATGCCTGCCCTTCAAAACAGCCACCACGTCCTCGATTTTTTTGCCACGGGAACTCAGTAGCACAATCACGTGGTACAGCAAGTCGGCAGCCTCGTTGAGGAAGAGCGAATCGTTGTTGTCCTTGGATTCGATGACAAGTTCCACAGCCTCCTCGCCCACTTTTTTGGCGATTTTGTTGACGCCCTCGCGGAAAAGTTTTGTGGTGTAACTGCCCGCCGGACGCTCCTCGTTGCGCTTGTCGATGAATTTTTGGAGATACGACAAGAATCCGATGTTGCTCTCCTCAAAATCGAAACACGACGTAGTGCCCTTGTGACAAGTGGGGCCGTCGGGTTTGGCTTTGATGAGGATGGTGTCGTTGTCGCAATCCACATACATCTCTTTGAGGTGCAGGAAGTTGCCGGAAGTTTCGCCCTTAGTCCAAAGGCAGTTGCGGCTACGCGACCAAAATGTTACCTTCTTGGTCTCCTGAGTTTTCTTGAAACTCTCCTCGTTCATATATCCGAGCATCAGCACCTGCAATGT
>JAFXMJ010000551.1 GCA_017530465.1 Bacteroidales bacterium | reverse complement strand
CTATCATACAACTGTTTATATTTTTTTTGTTCAACATCTGCGTTGATTGTCTCTCCGCAATGTGGGCATTTTATATCTTCGTTAAGTGTATTTCCCATATTTATTCACTTTATATATTTACGTGCTCAAAAAAAGGCGATGGACTATCCCTTGTGTACCTATTTTAAAATGTAGGCTCTGCAAAGCCTTTGGCTTTAATAAGTACGGAATAGTCCACGCCTAATTCTTTAAGCGTGAACCTAAGCCGCACTTATTTCTTAAAGCCAATGTGAAAATTTTGCAGATTTACATTTTAAAGCAAATAAGTGTTCTTCAATACGTCGTCTTTGCCTTTATTTTCGTAGTATGCAAAGTTTGTTTCTACACCGCAAATATAATGCAATTAGTTTTTAATCGCAAAATATTTTTAAACAATTTTTTCATACGAGTGGGAATTTTTTTCACTTTTTCCCTTTCAGCACTGCCTTGTAATCGCCGCTTGTGAACGCCTCGTAAAACTCCGCTTTTGACGAAAATTTTGCACCGTTTTTCGTGGACTCTTTGGATAAGGCGGCATTGTTGGTGATTAGAAAATCGACAATTTCATCATAATACGGTTGCGATTTGTATTGCGCCACCCAATCCAAAAGTTTGCGGCGATATTCGTTGGCATCCGTGTAGTCAACGGGTTGGTCGCTGATAACATTGAAAAAATTGTTGTTGTTAATCTCCTTTTGGAAATTGACTTTGGCGATAGAATTTTTGTTTTGTTGGAGTTGGAGCATTGCGTTGCGGTATTCGTTTTGCTCGGCAAGACGCTCCAAACCTTGACAATAATACTTGTCAAAATCTTCCTTTGTAGAGTAAAGTTTGCTGTACTCTCTTCGGGCGTCATCGTAATCACTTTTTATCCACATTTCGTATTTTTTGCAACTATCAATCAAGTCGTATTGCTTGCGCTGGAAAAGAAATTTGTCATTCTCTGTAATATGCCCCAAATCAGTGCTTACGGCGTAGTGATTGATATTGTATTTGTTGGCGGCGAGTATTTGGTTGAGGGAATCGACAGTATGAAGAAGTTGACGGTTGTAATTGGCGATTGCAACAGAATCTTCCCTCGCTTTTTGCGCCGCAATACGTGCCGCCTCCGCCGCTTGTTGCTTTTGCATTTCGGCAATTTGGTCTGCGACAGTTGCGGCATATTGTTGATAATCAAATACGTAACCTTTGAGATATTGCGACTTGCCCACCCAATCGTCAAAATTGTATTTGACAAACGGAAATTCTTTGGACATATCAAACTGCCACTCTCCAAAATCGGAACTGATATTCAAGAACCTCGGTATAAAAATTTTGTTGTCGATGATGCAAATTTCGTAAGTGTCATATTCCATTACAACCACCTCATCATTAACATAATAGCGCAATTCGCCATCTTCGTCCCGATACACTTTTTGATTGCCATCGTCATCCTGACCATCGTCACGAAAATATTGCTTCACACCATCGAGGAATATTTCAGGATCTGCCGAAGAATAACAATGAGTTTTCAGGTGTTTCGCATTTTGCGGGCTTACACTAATCGTGCGAGTGATTTGATAATTTCGCGCATTGTCAATGAAAAACACCTGCAATTCCTGTCGGTCGGCGTTGTAGTCGCCAAGATGCATCTTCCAAAAGTTGTCTGACATTTCTTTGTTGATGTTTTCGTAAAGAAGTTCGTCCATTTTTGCGTGCGCCTGTTCTTTGAGACGGCTCTCGTGCTGTTCGGTGGTTTCAAACTCGCCTTTCTGACTCCATTCTTTGAAGTCCGCCGCCGACTGCCATTTTGCCCTGCCGTATGGCACTTGGGACTCTTCGTTGACCTTCCACGCAAACTTTTCGTCGGCGTTCATCAGCTTGCGGGCGGCGGCATATTCCGCTTCCAATTGTTTGTTCATTGCGTCGTAACTCTTTCCGGTATTAATGCAATATCCCATCAAACCGACCTTAATGATGGCTGCACCCTCCTCGGAATATCCGCTGTTGCCAAGCGCAATTTGCTCGGCGGCTCCCCATTGGCTGCCCGTACCTGCCGCAATCATTTTCATATACTTTACGAAAATCTGATTGCATTTCTGTTGGTACGCCGTCTGCGCAAAAGAATTGGCGGCAAAGAGGACGGTAAGGATAATTGTAATAATCGTTTTCATTGTTTTGCAGTAGTTTTAATTGGTTAAACATCAATCTTATCAACCGCAAAATTACACTGTCCGTTCCACCGGTGCAAATATTTTTTTATTACTTTTACCTAATCAAACGATAATAAAATATAATAAGGGTTGTACAACGAAAAAACCGCCTGAATTGCCCAAAAACGACAACAGAAGGCATTGAGAGCCTTCTGTTAAAAAAGATTAATTTCCGAATCCTTCCTCACTCAATTATCCCCATTTTCCGCATCAGGTACGACGCATTGAGGTTTTGCGAAATGCCGTCTTTCAACTTGTAATCAAACACGAGATTGTCGCCCTCAAAACTGATTTCAAAGCACTTGGCGTTGACGTTATGCGGATATGCGTCGCGGAGATTGCCGATGTCGATGTCGTGGGTGGCAAAGATGCCGTAGCAATTGTAATGCAGGAGTTTTTCGATGAACTTCTGGCTGCCGTCGTGCTTGTCCTTGGAATTGGTGCCGCGCAACATTTCGTCCACGATTATAAAAAGCGTCGCGCCTTGTTCGAGGCGGTTGACAATGCGTTGGAGGCGTTTCAACTCCGCAAAAAAATACGACTCGTTGTCTTGCACCGAATCGGATGTGCGGATGCTCGTCAATATTTCCACGGGCGAAAACCTGAACTCCGCCGCGCAGACCACCGCACCGATTTGGGCGAGGACGAGATTAACGCCAATGGTGCGCAAGTAAGTGCTTTTGCCCGCCATGTTTGCACCCGTAAGGATGGTAAGGAACGGACAGTTGCTAAAATTGATGTCGTTGCACACCATCTTTGCAGGGTCGAGCAATGGATGGCCAGCGGATTTGGCGTTTAATATAAAACTGCCTTCAACCGGCTGAGGGTCAGACCATTCTGGATGGTTGTAACGCAAATTGGCAAGGCTCATCAGATAATCGTAATCATGCGCCATGGCAAACCACTGCGGGATTTCGGCGGCATAGCGACGCAGCCAATTTTCAAAACGGTTGTTGATATTGATGTCGTAGCACAAGATACCCTGCCCAAAAATCATCACCATCATATTGGCGCGTTGCTCGTACAGAGCCGCTATCTTAGACAACTCCTTCAACGCGCCGGGCCGACATCATGGCTACGTGGATCGACGCGGCCCTGACCCCCGTGGAAATGTGCGATTATGCCGTCAAGCACGGCTACCGCACGAAGAACAGCGGCACGGCATGGGGCTTCTTCCAGTCCATTGCCAAAGCCTACGGCTT
>JAFXMJ010000061.1 GCA_017530465.1 Bacteroidales bacterium | reverse complement strand
TGAAGAAAAAAACACGATACATATAGTTGCTTTTTGGGACTGTCGATGCGAACCATTGACGCAGATTGAGCATTTAGAGTAATACTATGGATAAGTTAATAGAACTAATTGACGCAGAGCCGTTTGTTTATGGCATTGATTTTCGCAGCAAGGTAAATCTGACGGTTTATAAGGGCGAACATCCTACTATTGTGGGCGCAAACGGCGCGGGCAAGACCAAACTCGCCGAAATGATTGCTGGTAAGGTGATTGTGCGGTCGGGCGTGATGCGAATGTCGTTCCTGCCCGAAGGTGTTCATTATCAAAAAGGTAAAGTAATCAAGGCGGGATTTGAATCGGCATATACAATGGCAGACTACGCCAATATGTACTATCAACAGCGATTCTCCGCCACCGAAAACGAATGGGACGCCATCCAAAACACTCGCCGCCCCACCGTCGAAAACCTTATCGCCGACCTGCCCGGTGTTGACAAGGATTATGGGATAGAAAAACTGCATCTGCGTCCATTGTTCCCAAAAACATTGCTGATGCTGTCGTCTGGCGAATTGCGTCGGTTTTTGATTGCCACAATCCTTATCAAAAAGCCCGAAATAGTCATCTTCGACAATCCTTTCATCGGTCTCGACTTCAAGACCCGCGCAATATTGAACGATGTGTTCCGTGACATTGCCGACCGTCAACAGATGATTTTCGTTGTGCCAGACATCAAGGACATACCCGAAATTTCCAAGTCGGTGATACCTTGCCGTGCCCTTGAATATTTCCCTAAAATGGATAAGGATAAATTCTTGGCGGATAAGGATTTCCAGAAGTTTATTTTTGATACCAATACCAACATTCCGTTGCAACTGCCCGAACCTTTCAACAAGGACGACCGACAATTTGCCATTGCCGCCGACCTCCGCAACGTTACCATCAAATATCCCACGCGGACGCTTTTTGAGGGCATCAGTTGGCAAATCAAGAAGGGCGAAAAATGGACGCTTTCTGGACCAAACGGCAGCGGCAAATCGACTCTCCTTAGCCTTGTAACAGCTGACAATCCACGTAGTTACAATATGGACATAATGCTCTTTGACCGTCAGCGTGGCACGGGCGAGAGCATTTGGGACATCAAAAAACGCATCGGTTACATATCGGCGGAGATGCACTTGTATTTCCGTGAGAATCAGCCCTGCAAAAAGGTTGTTGCCTCGGGATTGTTTGATACTCAGGGACTTTTCCGTCAATGCAGCGACGCGCAGTACCAAAAGGCGCAGGAAATAATGGATACATTTGGCATCGGTCATCTTGCCGACCGTCCTTTCCTGCAAACCTCCGACGGCGAGCAACGCCTTGTGCTTCTCGCCCGCACGATGATTAAAAATCCCGACCTTCTAATCCTCGACGAGCCTCTCCACGGCCTCGACGCCGCCAACAAGTCACGCGCCAAGCAGCTCATCAACCAATACGCCGCACAGCCCGACAGGACTCTCATCCTCGTCACCCACGAGCCAGAAAATGTACCGGAGTGCGTTGACAAGCATTTTGAATTGGGGTAATTGACGTGTTACTTCTCAAACGCCGCCTTGATGTTCTCTGAGAAGGTTTTCATCGCCTTTTGATTGTTCATAATGCCGCGATAATCGGTGAAAAGTTCGGCGTGTGGGAAGTCAAACATTGTTGAGATGTCGAGGTTGACTACTGCATTGTTGCCCTGACGCTTGACGGGAATCTTGACGCGGAAGTCGTTGTCGATATACTCAATAGGTTCACCCTCAGCGTCATATACTTGCCCGCGACCGATGTGGCAGTTGAATGCGTTGGTGTTGCCGTCGGCGTCGAGGTAAAGTATGTTTGTCTTCATATAATGATAGCCGCCGCCGAGATAGTCGGGCCAAAACATCAGGTTTTCAGGCGGATTTCTGAACCTGTAACTGCGATTTTGCTCGGCACTGAATCCAAACGTAAACTCAATGCTGTCAGCATTTTGCAGCGTGAAATCCTCTGCCGGACTCCATTGGAGCGTGTTGGGGATTTCCACATCGACATAATGACAACTCTGTGGAAAATCTTTAACGGACTTGTCTTTGTTGATAATCCTGATGTCGGTGACGAAGTATTGCACCTGACTGACCTGATACGTGAGTCCGCGATAAGATTTGTATATCATCTCGTTTAGTTTCAGTGGATTGCCATTACAGGTAAAAGCAAAGGAGATGCCGTCCTGAGCGTAAATACTTCCGCAAAACAGAATTGCAAGCATCAACAAAAATGTTTTTTTCATTGTAGTAAGTGGATTAAAGTTCGGCTGCAAAGATAAATAATTATTGTTATAAAAACGAGACGACAAACAATTAATACTTCATTAACATTTTTTTATTACCTTTGTGCCGTATCAAAAAGTTCACTTCCAAAATGCTCAGAAGCATTGTCATATTGTCAATTATACTTTGTCTGTCGATGGTTGCACAAGCCCAGGACGACGGCGAGGAAGATTTCGACGACCCTGTCGTTGACAGCCTTTTGCGCGAGTATGCCGTCGCTACGTCGGATACGACAAGGGTAAGATTGTGCTGGGAAATTGGTGATGAATCTAATAACCCTGACACTGTGCTTAAGTATGCTCAAATTGGAGTTGCGCTTTTAGATGGTAGAGATTCGTCATTATTAGCATCTTTATATGGTTTTCAGGGTTGGGCGTACAATTGTATTGAGGAGTATTCCACGGCGATAGAATATTATAAAAAAGCAGTTGTTATGTTTCGTTCTATTGACAATATGCAAAATGCTATTATGCATTCGGTGAATATGAGCCGTGCCTACCAAAATCTTAACATGTATTCGGAAATGTGGCGCACTCTTTATGATGCGTTAGGTGATGCGCAGCAAAACGAGGATACATCCAATATTTGTTATTGTTATTATACAATTGCTGAATATTATGGTGACTTTGGTATGAAACAGCAAAGCATAGAGATGGCGGATAAGCTTTATCAATTTGCGAAGCGGGCACATCGTTATGATGATATGTCCTTGGGAGCGTCGAAAATGTCGAGTCAGTTGTTCGATAGTACAGATGTTAATGCTTGCCGAGAGGCGATTAAATGGGGGCGTATTGCGTTAGATTGTTATGAAAAGTCGGGTGATCATTCTTATTTTTATGCGGCTGAAATTTGTAGTGTTTTGGGAACCTTGGTATTAGATTGGTTAGCTATTGCCACAATAGAAGGTAATGATGCCTATATTGATTCTGCAAGCCATTACATCGATGTGTATGAGGCTTATGTGATAAATATGGATATGGCGGAGGAGGTGAATTACATTATAGCTACTTGTGTAAATGAGGCGATGATCAAATACGCAAGACACGACTACAAAGGTGCTGAGAAGAAGCTTTACGAGGCTTTGAAATATGCTTGGGGCAATGAAGTCCACTCTTATGACAAGGAGTTTTATGAGAACCTTGCGGAGACCAACTACAAACTCGCCGACTACCGCAATGCGCTCAAATATTATGAGATGTATCGCAAGGAAGTAGCCCCATTGAGAGGCTCACGCGTGATAGTGGAGGCTGCGGCATTTGAGGTGCGGTCTGTGGTGGAGCAGGAGCAGGCTGCCGCCGAATATGAAAAAATCAAAGCCGAAAAGGAATTGGAAGACAGACGGCGACATTTTTCTCGTATGCTGATTGTTAGCGCAGTGGGGTTTGTGGCGTTGATGACGTTTATATTCATTCTATGGCGAATGTTGCAAAACATCCGCAAGGGCAATGCCGTGCTTGTGTCGCACAACGAGGAAATCAAGGCGCAAAACGAAGAACTCAACGTTGAAAAAGCCAATTTTGCAGCCATCAACGACAAACTCCGCCAGGGAATGAGGTATGCACGGCGCATACAGATGGCGACAGTTAGTTCTGAGGAGGAGATTGAGGAGGTGTTTCCCGATGCTTTGGTCTATAATAGGCCTTGTGAAATAGTGAGTGGCGACTGGTACTGGACAGCGCGTCTCGGATCCAAGAGGATTCTCGCATTGGGCGGCAGTGCAAAACACGGTGTGCCGGGCGCATTGGTCTCTATGATGACCGTCAACGCATTGAAGGACACTGTCGGACAACTTTCGGCTATGTCGGTGGTTTCGCCGACGGCTATATTGCGCACTGTGAAGCGCAAACTCCCCGAAGTGGCTCGCAACAATGCCGCCGGAGTGTCGCTGTGCGTCTTTGGGCGTGGAAGCGTCAGGTTTGCAGGTGTCAATCAAAATGCCGTCCTCCTCAAAAACGGTAGTTCGGTGATAATGCACGGCGACAGGCCGGGCGACATGTTCTATACGTTGACGGAGGGCGATGTCGTGGTGCTCTATTCGGCGTCCACTAAGCGCGAACTGCTCGACCGTGACATCAGCCCTGAAGAGTTTTGTGACATCCTCGCACAGCAGTCGCCCGCCGGTCGCAAGGGCACTATCGAGGAATTAATGGTACAAAAAGAACAGAGTGAGGACGTTACAGTGGTGTCAATCACTATATGACAGCCCCCAAAAAAGCATTTGTTTTAGTTGGCAAAACCAATAATCTTGCCTTGATAATTAATACTATCTTAACATCTTTTTATTATCTTTGTGCCGAATCTTAACCCAGCAATTCTCAAATGCTCAGACGCATTGTCATATTGACCATAATGCTATGCCTTGTGCTGACTGCCAAAGGTCAGGACGACGCCGAGGACGAAGAGTCGAACCCCGTCGTTGATAGCCTTGTGCGCGAGTATGCCGCCGCCACATCGGATACGGCAAGGGTGAGATTGTGCAGGGAGATAGGTTTTAAGTCTGCCAATCCTGATACTGTAATCAAATATTGCACAATTGGCGTTAGTCTGTTTAATGGTAAGGAATCTGCTATTTTGGCGAATTTGTATGGATATTTGGGTTGGGCTTATATGTTTAAAGAACAAAATCCTCAGTCAATAGAATGTTATAAGAAAGCGATTGATATATGCCAAGCTATGGATAGTGCCAAGTATTCCATTCTGCTGTCGATCAACTTAAGCCAATCCTATCGACAGAATCATAATTATTCTGAAATGTGGCTCGCACTTTACAATGCGTTAAGGGCGGCGCAGCAAACATCAGACACTGTCAACATTTGTTATTGCTATTATATGATTGCTGTTGGCTATGAAGAGCTCAAAATGAAACAGCAGAGTATAGACGCCGCCTTAAAAGGATTCCAACTGGCTGAAAAGGCGCATCATAAAGACGATATGGGAATATGTGCTTCCGAAATATCTTCTGTATTATGTGAGGATACGGATGTCGAGTCGTGCCGCGAGGCTGTTAAGTGGGGGCATCGTGCGGTTGAATGTTTGAGTGAGACTGAAGACCCATATTATTTGTCGGTTAAAAACTTCGCTTATAATTATTTGATTCGGGCATATATTTGTCTTGCCGAGATGGAAGGCAATGCAGCTTTGATAGATTCGGCAAGCTATTACATTGGGAAAAATGAAGAATTGTTTGATGTGCTTGTTGACGATGATACATGGATTATGACTCAGCAGAACAAGATAAGGGTCAAATACGCCAAACACGATTACAAAGGAGCAGAAAAAATGCTCATGGATGTAATGAAATATGCTGATGAAAGTGGTATTCACGAATATGACGATGATACTTACCTTTATTTGTCTGAAACATACGACAAGCTCGGTGATTACCGTAACGCTCTCAAATATTATGAACTATATCGTGCTGTCAATGGTAAGAAAACAGGCACACGTGCAATGATAGAGGCGGCGGCATTTGAAGTGAAATCGCAGGTGGAATTGGAGCAGGAAGAGGCTGATTATGAAAAACGCAACGCCGAAAAGGAATTGGAGGATGGCCAAAGGCATTTCCGCCGAATGATGATTGTAAGTACGGCGGGGTTTGTGGCGTCGTTGGTGTTCGTGTTTTTCTTGTGGAAAATGTTGCAAAACACCCGCAAGGGCAATGCCGCGCTCATGTCGCACAACGAGGAAATCAAAACCCAAAATGAAGAACTCAACATCGAAAAAGCGAAGTTTGCTGACATCAATAACAAAATTCGCCAGAGTATGAGATATGCTCGGCGCATACAGATGGCGACCGTCAGCTCCGAGGAGGAGATAAGTGAGGCGTTCCCAAATGCGATGGTATATTACAAGCCGAGCGAAATCGTGAGCGGCGACTGGTACTGGGCGGCGCGCCTTGGTTCCAAGAGGATACTCGCATTGGGCGGCAGCGCACGAAACGGCGTGCCGGGCGCGTTGGTCTCGATGATGACCGTCAATGCATTGAAAGACACCGTAGGACAATTGTCGGCGATGTCGGTGGTCTCGCCGACTGCAATATTGCGCACCGTGCAGAGCAAACTCCCCGAGGCTGCCCGTCACAACGCCGCCGGATTGTCGCTGTGCGTCTTTGGGCGAGGGAGCGTCAGGTTCGCAGGTGTCAATCAAAACGCAATGCTTATCAAAAACGGCAACCCTGTGGTTATGCACGGCGACAGGCCAGGCGATTTGTTCAATACAGTGACTGAAGGTGACGTGGTGATGCTCTATTCGGCTTCCACCAAACGCGAACTGCTCGACCGCGACATCAAGCCAGAGGCATTGTGCGGCTACCTCTCACAACAATCGCCCGTCGGACAGAAGGGCGCAATCGAGGAGATGGTGTCGCAGCGCATACAGAAAGAGGACGTTACAGTAGTATCAATCATTATATAGCAATTGAAATTGAAAACAATATACATCGTCATATTATCCATCTTGATGCTCATCTCGTGCAGTGCATACGCACAGCGCGACGACGCGGCATTGGCTGACAGCTGTCTGCAAAAAGCCGGCGACAGCTATGAAGCCGACACTGTGAAAAAATACGCCGGCATTGCGTATTCTGTGGCGCAGCGGCTCGATGACAGCGAGCGCATTCGCTCCGCCATCAACAATTTGGCGTGGGCATACTCCGAACTCAGGATGTTTGATTCTGCAATTGTAATGTACCAAAAAGAGCTTCAAATGGTCGGCAATGGTAATGACTCGGAGAAAAACCGTCGTACTTCTGCGCTTGTGTATTGCAACCTTGGATTGTGTTACAAGAATACGTCCAATTATTTCGATATGTGGGACTGCTTCCGCAAGGCTGCCGACATATACACTGAATTGAAGGACACGTCGTACCTCTGCTGGGCGACAAGGTCTATGGGTATGCCATATGCGCAGCTCGGTATGTTCAATTCCGCAAAGCAACTTTTTTACGAGTCTCTGAATCTTTCCACAGTGTCGGGCAACGCCGTGGAATCGGCTGTGACGCTCTTCCATTTGGCTGACTGCACCCTTATGCAATACATCGACAGTATGAGCAACTCCGCACTCGATACATTGCTCATTGCAAAAAGTCAGCTTCTCTCCGTGCCACCGGTGCTTGAGGGCAAACCGGCGGATTATTCCAGCTACACGGGCAGCATTCTCGATTTGTCCAAGTGTTATATAAAACTTGCCAATCTTATGTCGCGCAAGGATTTAGCCGACAGTAGCAAGGCGTGGCTCGATATTTTTATGGATGGGCATTACGATGCCGACGAACTTTGGCACCGCGTGGAGACCACATTGCTGAAATGTGAAATAGATGTTTTCAGAGGCAATTACCAGCAGCCTGTGCGCGAGTTGGAACAGTTGCTCCTACAAATCCCCGCCGACACACTCACACTGCAAAGCGCGGAGGCGTGCCGTATGCTTTCGATATGTTACAATGCTACAGGTAATTACAAAAAGGCATACGATTACACAGTAAGGTTTGACAAGCTTCAGGAAAACACCCACAGCGAGGAGGCGATGAAACGTTTGTCTAATTTCGCCGCGCAGACCCGCATCCAGCGCATCCGCAACGAGAGACAGATGGTGCAGGAGCATGTGGAAAAAGAAATGTCGCGTCAACGCAGTTTTTACATTTTGATAGGCATCGCTTTCATTGTGGTATTGGCGGTGGCTGTCATCGTGTGCATGTTTTTGGTAAGGAAGCGGAGATTCAATAGGTTGCTCAAGGATGCCAGTGTAAAACTCAATCAGCTCGCCAACGACCTCGCCGCACAGCGCAACGCCGAGGAGGAGGCTAAGGGCATTATGATTGGCAGCGTGGAGTATGCGTCGCAGATTCAGACGGATACTATTGGCAGCCCCGAGAAGGTCAAGGAACTCTTTCCCGATAGTTTTGTGTATTATCAGCCACGCGACATCGTGAGCGGCGACTGGTACTACGCCGACATTGTGCGCGGCCACAAACTTTTGGTGGGTGCCGACTGCACGGGTCACGGCATACCGGGCGCAATGCTCAGTATTCTTGGCGTGGCGGCGTTGAAAGACATTATCAACAAGCTTGAATCCAACGATGCGCCCATCTTGCCCGGCGAGATTTTGGACAATATGCGCGTCCTCGTCAAAAAATCGCTCAACAAGACCACCGAAAATGTCAGCAAGGCGAATGTGGACGACGGTATGGATATGGCGATACTGATATTTCCGCCTGATTCGGGGGCAATGCTTTTTGGTGGTGCAAATCAGAGCGCGTTGTTTGTCCATAATGGCGAGGTCAAGCGTCTCAAAGGCGATTCCAACCCGATTGGCAACTATGTCCGCGAAAGGGAGCATTTCACCACCGTGGAAGTGAAGATTGCGGCGGGCGATGCTGCATATTTGCTTTCCGACGGCATTCAAGATCAGCTTGGCGGCACGGAGATTCGCAAATTTACCCTCAAAAGAATTATGCAGATGGCAGCCGACGATTACAAGCTCCCAATGCCTGAACAGAAAAAACGCCTATCCGCAGCCCTCGACAAGTGGGCTGGCGAATTGGCGCAAGTGGATGATAGATTGTTGATCGGTGTGAGGGTGTAGGCGGACGTTGACGAGGTTCGATTATTTTTTGATTACAATCTCATCAACAGACTTCCTTGTGAAATGCCTTGGACCGGGCTGCGCATTGTCGGCGGGATAGCCAATCGGGAAAATTGCAATCAGGTCATAATCAGCCATTTCGGGATAGATAGTTTTGAGCATTGGCGCGTCAAACTTGCCCACCCAGGTGGATGCGAGTCCGAGGTCGTGTATTGCCAACATTATGTGCGTGGCAACGATGGAAGCGTCAATGTCGGCGATGTTCCTATTGTCGAAACTCCTGACCCAAGCCTCCGCAGGGTTGCCGCCCACCACGAGGAAAAGTTCCGCGCCAAAGGTGTAGGTGGTCACTTTCTTGATGTTTGCCACTGCCTCGTCGCTCTGCATTAGCCACAGGCGGAAGGGCTGTTTGTTGACACCCGTGGGCGCGTAGTTGGCGCACTCGATTATCTTGTCGATTTTTTCCTGTTCGACGGGGCGGTCGGTGAGCATCCGGCACGAATAACGCTCCTTTGCAAGTTGTAAAAATTCCATATTATATACGTTGAATGAGGTTGCCTAAAAATAGCAATTCAACTGCCTTTTTAGACAACCTCTGTATTTGTGAAGTTTGTAGATGGTTAATCGTTTACCGTCTCAGCCTTGACGTTTTCGGGTTCTTCGGCGTTCACGGGGCCGCTGTCAGAACCGGGAGTTGGGTCGGGTGTCGGCTTGTTGCCAAGCACCTTGTTGGCGTATGCGAGGGCGGCTACCATTCCGCCGAAAGTGAGCAACATACCTGCTGCGAAAATCAGTCCTACTTTTGCTTTTGGAAACATAGCTTTACGTATTAAAGGGTTAGACATTCAATCGTGTTAATAGTTGGCGCGGCGCGGAAAGAATGAAAATTATTTTATTGTTTTGGTTTACAAATTATCTTTAACAAAAGAATTCGCAAATTCTTCTGGGTCACGGCGGGCATCGGTAAATGCGGCTATTACAATGTCGTTATTTTCAACATAATACACCATTTTGCTCCGACGATG
>JAFXMJ010000550.1 GCA_017530465.1 Bacteroidales bacterium | reverse complement strand
TTTTCCGTAGTTATAATTATTATTCCGTAGTTATAATTAAAACTACACCAATACACTTTATATTGTATCGTCGGGCGTCAATATTGCATCCTTTTCGGTGGATACTGGGACATCCTTTTCGGTAGATACTGGCACGTCCTTTTCAGTGGATACAGGCACGTCTTCCTCGTCCGATACCGGGGTGTCGCCTGTCTGAGTGCTGTCGGCGTTGTGACGTTTGGGCACTTTTACTACGAGACGCACGAAGTCCACGTGTATCGGGTTGGTGACGTCAGGTCTATTGAGCCTGATCGGGAAATAGCTGTCCCTCATAATCCAACTTGCTATCGAATCCATCCACATCGTGCCAGACTTGCGGTCGGGATGCGCCACATCGCCCTCCACGCGGGTGAAATGGAGATTTTTGGAGAGGAAAAACTGCTTCTTGCCAAACTTCTCCATCATAGCCTTGTTGATGCCGGTGTCTTCCTTCCAATTAGGCGGGCCCACCCAGACAGTCTTGATGCCGTGGGTCTGCGGGATGATGCGGTCGAAATACTTGCCCCTCTGAGGGCCATCCAAGGCAAACATCTCGTTGGCACCGATTACAAATATAATGTACGTCGGCTTAAACTGATTGACGTAATACTCCAACGTGTCGCTCTGCGCGTATGTCTGCGACGTGGCGGCTACGTATGTCACCACAAAGAGGTCGTGTCCGTTGAAGTCGCAATAATTTTTAGCACGAAACATCAACGAATACGCCATCGAATCGCCAATCAGCAGGATGCGCTGCTTGGTGGTGTCGAGCGGGATGTGCTCCCCGTCCCTGAAATTAGTAAAAGTGTCACACTCCGTCACACCTTCCGACAAAGTGGGCGAATAATGGTGCTTGTACCAAAAAAATCCGGCAACACCTGCCAATACCGCTATTATCAGCGTTATAAGGAAAATATTTTTCATAGTATGCTTGTCTGATTGTAAAGGCGCATACACATACGCCATACACGGCTGCAAAGTTAATGAATTTTTTTTGCAAGATTGCAGTGTTTTTTTTATTAATTTTGCAACCAAAGGCAAACAATATTGGTCTAATAATCAGAAATTAGCAGGAATTGGAAGAAAAAGAGCTAATAGAAAAGTGTAGGAACGGCAGCCGCACCGCACAATGGGAGCTTTACAAAAAGTATTCCCCGGTGCTGTTTGGCATCTGCCTGAGGTATTCCGACAGCCGCGAGACTGCCGAGGACATACTTCAAGACACCTTCCTAAAAATATACTCCTCCATAGGCGACTATGAAGGCGTGGGCTCTTTTGAGGGTTGGATGAAGCGCATTGCCATCAATACCGCCATCACCAACTACCACCAGACTGCCAAACACAAGCACCACGAGGACGTCGATGACTATGCACAGTCGATAGCAAGCGACGACCCAAACTTCGACTCGCTCGAATTCACACGCGAGGAGCTGCTTGGAGTTGTCAATTCGCTGCCAGACGGATACAGGATGGTTTTCAATATGTTTGCCATCGAAGGATTCAAGCACCGCGAAATAGCCGAAATGCTCGGCATCGACATCAATACAAGCAAGACGCAGTTTATGCGCGCGAGGAACATCGTGGTAAAAAAACTTAACGAACTAAAACGTATCAAAAAGACACTGACATTATGACCACAGAAGACCTCTATAAAAACAGTTTTGACGGCTTCCAGCAGGATCCGCCGCCCGGAGTGTGGAAAGGCGTCAACCGTCGGCTTGCCATCAAGAGTTTCTTAACGCCCGGCCTCGGGCACTTCAACATCCTCTACGTGGCGGCAGCGGCGGCTATCATTGTGGGAGTATTCCTGTCGTCACCCGACGACAACAAGCAGCCCGTCCAGGACAACCAAACAGTCACCCTCGCAGATTCGTCCACCGACGGCACAAGGCAGAACAATGGCAACCAGCCTTCTTACAACGAGAATGTGACCTCCGACATCACCATTACGCAACCCAAACACCATCACAATCAAAATCAGACCACACCTCAGACGGAGCAAGATGTAGCCCAGACTACCGACGACATCAAGGCCGACACTGGCGTATCTGCAACCTCGTCAGAAGCCGAAATCCAACGCACTTCCCGCACCGAAAGCCCGATGCCCGACTTCACGAGCGCATTCTACGCAAGCCAGCACCAAGGCTGCGCACCGCTTACCATCCAGCTCCAAAACCTCTCACAAAACACCGAGTACTGCCAATGGAACCTCGGCAACGGCGAGACTTCCTACGATCAAGACCTCCGCGTCACTTACGACAAGCCCGGCACTTATATAATTGCACTCCGCACTGTGAGCGGCACTTACGCCAAGACGAGCTACGACACCATCAAGGTTTCGGCGCGTCAGCAGGCTGAAATCGCAGTTGCCATCTCTGGTATGACGATAATTGCAGAAGCTCGCAACGTATCCAGCGGCAACATTGTTTGGGATTTTGGCGACAAGACCCAACTGATGGGCAAAAAACATTCGCACACCTACCAGCAGCCGGGCGAATACGACATTACCCTTACCATCACCGACAATATCTGCACCGACACTGTAATAAGGCGCATTACAATCAAGAAACCAGAATTTTCGATTGTGTTCCCCAACGCAATCATAGCATCGCGCTCGGGCTATTCGTCAGGCAATTACCAATCGGCGTCACCCGAAAACAAGGCTTTCTTCGGTCCCATCGGCGACATCGACAATCTTGCCAAATATTCGCTCAGCATCTACACCCGCGCCGGCAAGCAGGTATTCCAGACCAACAACCCACGCGACACTTGGAACGGCTATTACCTCAACGAGCTTCTGCCTCGCGGCGTATATGTATATAAGTGTCAATACGAATTCATCAACGGCGAAAGTTCAAACGTGAACGGCAACATCACGCTGCTCTGGGAGTAAAAATGTGGAGTGCGGGCGGCTCGCCCGCTAACAATAAAAAAATGGAGTGCGGGCGTCCCGCCCGCTTGCAATAGAGTTTGCAAGCGGGCGAGACGCCCGCAGTTTTATTTAGCAGGCAGGGATGCCTGCACTCCATTTGGGGCAGGCGAGCCGCCTGCACTCCATTAGCCGATGTCGGCAGGGTCGTCGGGGTCGCCAAATAGGTTAGGCACACTTTTGGGAGAGTCCACAAGGATTCTGGGAGTTTCGGGAAGTTCATAGACTTCCATTTCCGGTGTTTCGTA
>JAFXMJ010000549.1 GCA_017530465.1 Bacteroidales bacterium | reverse complement strand
CTACGAGTTGCGTCCCGGTGGGCTTGCCATTGTTTTCAAAAGGCCAAAAGTAGAGGATAAAGTAGAGAATAAAGTAGACAATAAAGTACAGGATAAAGTACAGGATAAAGTACAGGATAAAGTACAGGATAATAAGTTAACTGACAATGAGTTAGACCCAAAAACGAACAATAAAGCGAACAATAAAAGTAACCCAACAAGTACAGGACAAGTAGACAATAAAACAGGACAAGTAGACAATAAAGTACAGGATAAAGTACAGGATAAGCCTCTCACAAAAACAGAGCATAATATTGTTTTGCTTATACAAAAAAATGAACGAATTACAATACCTGATATGAGCAAAGAATCAAATCTATCAGAATCACGAATAAACAAAATCTTGTCTTCTTTGCGCAAAAAAGGCGTCATCGAAAGACAAGGTGCAAGGAAAAACGGCTATTGGATTGTAAACATTTAACACAATATAAATATGAACCAATCGAAACTTTCTGTCCTCACTGACGAGGGCATCGAACTATTGAAAAATTTGATTCGCACGCCGTCTGTTTCGCGCAACGAGGACAAGACGGCGGAGTTGATTGTCAACTATTTGAAAGACCACGGCGTTGAGGACGTGCATCGGCACTTGAACAATGTTTGGGCGTTGAGCAAGAATTTTGACGCCAACAAGCCGACCATTCTCCTCAATTCGCACCACGACACGGTGTTGCCCGCCAAAACTTACACCCGCGACCCGTACAGTCCCGATGTAGAGGACGGCGTGCTTTATGGTCTCGGCAGCAACGATGCAGGCGGCCCGCTTATCAACCTGATTACCACGTTCTTGTATTTTTACGACAACGACAATCTTCCGTACAACCTCATAATCGCACCCACCGCCGAGGAAGAAAATTCGGGCGAAAACGGCGTGATGAGCATCCTCGACAAACTGCCGCCGATAGAATTTGCAGTAGTTGGCGAGCCGACTTGTATGGAGATTTCTGTCGCAGAAAAAGGCATTCTCGTGCTCGACTGCACCGCGCACGGCAAGACAGGACACGCCGCCCGCAATACCGGCATCAACGCCATTTACAAGGCTATGGACGACATCAACTGGCTGCGCAACTACAAGTTTGAAAAGTCTTCGCCGTGGCTTGGCGACGTCAAATGCACCGTCACCGGCGTCAACGCGGGAACATTGCACAACGTAATCCCCGCCGAATGTACTTTTATGGTGGATGTGCGCATCACCGAAAAATACACGCATCAGGAAATTCTCGACATCATCCGCCAAAACATCCCTAACAAGGACACGGAAGTAAAGCCGAGGAGTTTCAAACTCAAATCGTCGCACATCGACGAGAATCACCCGTTCATAAAACTTGCCGCTGCAAAAGGTTTCAAATTGTTTGGTTCGCCGACCACATCCGACCGCGCCGTGATGCCGTATGCAAGTCTCAAAATGGGTCCCGGCGACAGCAACCGCTCCCACACCGCCGACGAATACATCAAAATCGCCGAAATCGAAGACGGCGTGGCAAAAACCGTTGGACTTTTTGAGGAGTTTTTCAACAAACGATAATTAGCTTTTCAAACGATAATTACCGTAAATTTCAAAAAAATTACCGATAATTTCGCCATTATTGGAATTATCGGTAATTTTTTGTTACTAATTCAATTTCTCCACCAAAAATCGAAGTCGTTGTTGATTGTCTTGCAGATATTTGAGCGTGTGGAGCGCCTGAAATTTGTATTGATTTGAATAATCATAAAACGCGAAATCATCCGACTTGATAATTTTTCCTTTGTCTTCGGCGGTAAAAATGAATTCGGGGCAGCCGTTGATGCGCTTGCCCGTCTCGTCGGTGATGGCAAGGCGATATTTGTCCACAAAATCGCCGCCCGAAATATCTGGCGCAATCATCCTCAATGCCCTATAATCTTTACTTGTATCCCGATCCACAACAATTTCGTTGCCATAATAATAATGAAGATACACGTCTATATGCTCGGATTTCAATGTGATGCCGTCGGCAATGTCGGTTTTCAAGGGGAAAATCCGAAGCATAGGAACATCACTTTGCAGATTGAGGGCATCACAATAATAGTCCAGATTAACCTTATTGGACAAATTGCTGGCTGACTGCTCGGCGAATCCCAAATAGATTTTGATGCCGTATATTATGAAAAAGCCCACGAAAAACGCCCAAAACAATGTCTTAATCAACCTTTTTCGCCGTCTAACGTCCGCCACCGATTTCCAAAGTTGTTTTATCAAAACTTCGACATCGGGATATTCGGCATATTTTGTTTCAACGGAGTCAATTTTGGTTTTCAATACATTGAAACTAACGCATTTCTTATCATAAAGCCACGCCGTTCTGTTCCACAGCAATATCGCAAACACAAGCACCGCAAAGGCAGTAAGACACGGAGTGAAAGAACTAAACGTAGAGAACGTATCAACAACCATAAAAATGCTAAGCACCATCAGGAAATATGGAAGTGCCTCCCGCCACATTGCCCGAAAGTCTGTGTGCCTCCCTGCTTGAACGACATAAAAGTATTCTCCAAATCGGCGAGGTCGTTCTGAAATTGAGTCTTTATTGATTCCATAACATACATATTTTAGAAAATTAAGAAATACGACGCGCTGTCAGCCACCTCTTTGAGTCTCTGAGCCGATGTCGAGCCTTTTTTGGCATAAAAGTCCAAATAT
>JAFXMJ010000548.1 GCA_017530465.1 Bacteroidales bacterium | reverse complement strand
GTATGGCACGGCGGAGAATCTTGTGGTGCCGAGGTCGGTCATTCCGTTGAGGTATGTGGCCTCGCCGAAGTCTACGCGCACTTGCATGTAGTATTGTCCGTTGTTGGTGTCGAGCCATTTGATGTCGGAGTATTTGTCGAGTGTGCCTACTGTGGTGTTGATGGCGTCGGGGTCGCCGATGTTGATGCTGAAGCTTCCGAAGCTTGTGGTCCGTGGCGAGTGGAGCTCCTGCCACAGGGTTTGGCATGCGTCGGGGTTGGTCTCGCAGCCAAATCCTTGCTTGATGGATACTTCTACTGTTATGTCGTGGTCGGCTACAGGTGTGCCGTCTTCTTTGGTGATTACTGCCTGGTAGCTGAATGTGTTGGGCACTGTCAGGGTCTGGGCCGTGGCTGTGCCTGCCGACAGCGCAATTGCCAATATGCCGATTGTATTTAAAATTTTCGTTTTCATGGTGTGTCAGATTTTTATTGCTGTTGCAGTGTATGTGCAATAGTTGGTGATGATCCTTATTATGTATTTGCCTTGTGCGAGTGAGGAAAAGTCGATTGTCAACTCTCCGTTGTCGCTGGTGGCGGTTTCTGTGGTGCTGATGGTGCTGCCCTTGCTGTCGATTATCTGTATTTTGGCGTTGGTGGATTCTATGTCGCCGGTCTTGATTTTCAGGTAGTCGGTGCAAGGGTTGGGGTAGGCGGTTGCGTTGAGATGCCTGCCGCCGGGGATTGCATTGGACTTGGCGTGCGTGCCCTTGTCTTTGGTATTGGCGGCGTCGGGCTTGGTGATTACGAGCCGTCCTATCTGCCCTATCGAGTATGTATATGACAGACCGCCTGCGTGCGCGGTGTTGGCTGCCGGGGTGGTGTGACCGAGGCTTATCGACTGCGCTGTCGCTGTGCATGCCGCCGTTGCGATCATAAGGCACGCCATTAATATTTTGTTGAGCGTTTTCATTTTGGGTGTCTTTGGGCGTTAGTCGTTATGGTTACTTGTCCCGTTGTTTGGCTTCGAGACCCACCATCACCCTATTGTCTTCGTAGCGGCCGTCGGGTGCTTCGGATATGGTCCTGAGCCTTGCGCCCGTGGCGATGAGCCTATTGGCGGGTACACCTTTTGAAATCAGGTATTTCTTGATAGCCATTGCGCGTTTTTCAGACATCTGCTTGCCGTATGCCGTGGGGTCGTTGGTGTAGGCGATGATGAGGATGTCGCGGTCTTTGTTTTTCTCGTGCTTTACCTTGAGCGCGAGTGCGTCGAGGTCGGATTTAGAGGATTGGAGCAGCGTCGCCGTGCCTGATGCAAACCTTACGTTGGTGAGTTCGGTGGGGGTGAGCCATTCCACGGAGTGTGGGTCGCGCGGCTGTGCGATTTCGCTTTCCTCCGAGGGCTGGTCGTCGGCCACTTGCGGGTTTTGCTCCGAGGGGTCTGTGGTCTGTCCGGGGTCTTCCGACGGCTTGGGCGTATTGACGTCGCCTGTGGGGTTGTTGTTGGTGCAGCAGTCGTCGATGATGCCCTCGAGCCTCTTGATTTCGCTGTCGCGGGTCTTGATTTCTTCCTGGAGTTTCTTCGCGAGGTCGCTGTCGCCTTTTGCATTGCCCTTAGAATCGCCCTTGTCGTCGATGAAGATGGTGGGTTTCTGGTATTTCTTGGCCTTGCCCATCATAAATCCAACAGTGAGTTCGTGGTTGCCGTTGCAGGTCTTGGCGATGTCGGATGTGCCTATTTCGTATTGGTAACAAAGCACGATGCGGTTGGTGGCGGCAAATCCGACTCCTGCGCCTATCCATTTTTGCGACGAGTACGATAATTGCATCCATGCTCGGCGGTCGTATTTGGCAACGAGCGAGCCTTGCCAGTCGAGACCATTTTTGAGTCCGTAGCTTACCATTGCGCCCGGCTCTATCTCCCATTTGTCGGCTTCGATGGCGTATGATATGTTGGAATTGATTTCGCGGTCGGTATTTACGATGCCGTTCTGGAATTTCAAGTCCTGGCAGATGAGCCTTGGTGCATAAACGCTAAAATAAAGCCCCTGCACATTGAACATTATCGAAAATCCTGCGTCGAAACCTGTTCCAGCGAGACCGGCTTCGTTTTGGAACACCGGATCTACCTGTGCGCCGAATGTCTTGGCGTTTGCGAGGTCAAATGCCGACCTTACAATCGTGGGCGATACGGCGAAGCTCAGGTTTATGTCGCTATTGAGGCGGATGTGGTAGGCGTATGTGAGCGCGGCTATCGTGTTGCTAAAATTGCCCGACTTCTCGTTGACTACGTCCACGCCGTAGCCCATATTGCCCATAATGTTGCCATTGACGTTGGCACGGAGCAGTGTGGGCGCACCGTCGATGCCTCTCATCGTGGCGCGGTATCCAAGAAATCCCTCGTCGTTGCCGTTGAAACCCGCGTATGCCGGGGCGGCGGCAAATTTGTTCATATAGTTTTGTCCGGGTGTCAGCTCCTGCGCCATAGCGGTGTTTACTGTCAATAGGAGCGCGGCTGTGATTAATTTCCTTGTCATGGTCGTGGTGTTTTATCTGATTAAATCGACAAAGCCTGTGCAGCCTTTTTTGCCCTGGCTTTTAATAACATAATAGTACGTACCGGCAAACAGTTCGTTGCCGTCGTCGTCGAGACCTTGGAATCCGTCGGTGTTGGTGTATTTATGGTTGGTATATACCAGCTTGCCCCTCTTGTCGAATATTTGCACGGAGCAAGGCGCGGTGTAATTGTCCACGTCCTCTATTACTAGCACATCGTTGATGCCGTCCCTAATTCCTGGGGTGATTACATTGTTGGCTACCCTTATCTGGGTGTCGTCGTTCTCGGCCTCCTTTTCGTATTTCACTTTCACTGACTCAGTTACCGAGCATCCGTTGTCGTTGGTGGCGGTGACGGAGTATGTGCCGCTTTCCATATAATAAAGTGTGCTGGTGGTGATGCTGAGAGCGACGTCGTTGCGGCTCCAAGTGAGCGATGCGCCCGACGAAACGGTGGCTGTAATGAGTGCGGCGGCGGGATTGTCTTCGAGGGTTAGCTCTGGAGTGTCGCCTATGGTGACTGATTTGGTCTGCTTGGCAGTCCATGTGCCGTCGTTGAGCAGGAGCCGGAGCGAGATGTTGAAAGTGCCGGCCGACATGTATATGTGTTTGAGGTCGTTGCCGTAAGTATCGATGCCGTCGCCAAATTCCACCTGAGCGGTCTTGTAGTCGCTTGAGTTGTTGTTGACAGTGATGGTGACGATGCTGCCCGTGCACGCTGTCTCCGGCGTGGCGGTGAAGTCTGCCGTTATTTGCGCGTGCGCTGCCGGGAGGTACAAGCAGGCGGCGAGTGCGGCGATTATGAGTCTGATTGTTTTCATATATTTTCGTGCTTTGTTGGTTTTTTATCTGTGCAATTAGCAATTAAAATGCCACAATTTGTGTTTTATGTGCTAATTTTTGTCAACAATTCTGCACCGCAGTTACACTGTCTTTTTGAAATATATGGAATCTTTCTTGTCGAAAAGCGACGCCACGTGTCCTATCATACCTTCGTGCCTGCCTATGATGAGGCATCCGTCGTCGGCGAGGTTTTCGTGGAAGAATTTCAGCACTTTGTTTTGCAGGTCGTGGTTGAAGTATATCAGGACGTTGCGGCACAGAATGATGTCGAGCTTGCGGGCGATGATTGGCTCTCCCGATACGAGGTCGTGCTTGAAAAACAGCGGTTTTTCCACGAGGCTGCGCTCCATCTTCACGTAGTCGCGAGCCTTGTTGACGTCCATGTATTTGCGGATGTCGATATATGGCACGTCCTCGGAGTGCAGCTTGGGGTTGAACACCTTGTCGAAGTTGCCGATGTAGTCCTGCACCTCGTGGTACTTGTATTGACCCGACATCGCGGTGCGGAGCACGTTTTCGTTGATGTCGGTGGCGTATATCGACGCTTTTTCAAAAGCACCGGTTTCGCAGAGCATTATCATCATGGAATACACCTCCTGACCCGACGAGCATCCCGCATGCCAGATGTGCAGGGAATCCTTGCGTGCGTACTTTTGGGTGAGTACGCTTCGTATCTTCAGCCAGGCGTCGGTGTCACGGAATAGTTCGGTGGTATTTACGGTGATGTCGCGCACCACTTTCTCCATGAAGTTGTAGTTGCCCTGGATGTTCCTCAGCAGTTCGTCGAGCGTGATGTTGTAGTCGCCAAGTATTTTCTCTATCCTGCGGCAGAAGCTGTTGTAGGAATAGTCAGAAAAGTCGTATGACGACACGTTCCTTATGGTGTCTTGCACCCTCTGTATGTCTTGTTCGGTGAGTTCCATATTAATTGTTGAAACGACAATACAAAGATACGCTGTTTTTGTGGTATTACCAAATTATTTGATGTTTTTTCTTTGACAAAACACATTGGTATCTTGCAAAATTCAAAAACAATGGTTAATTTCGCGCTGGCAACAATTGTTAATAATATTTAAACTACAACATTATGAAAAAACTACTATTGGCGATACTGATTGTATTGATGTCTGTTGCGGTTTTTGCGCAAGGCGTGTCTGTATCGGGATTTGTTAAGGACAAGGATGGCAATGTCATTGTGGGTGCTACTGTGTCAGAAAAGGGAGT
>JAFXMJ010000547.1 GCA_017530465.1 Bacteroidales bacterium | reverse complement strand
GGGCGTAGTAGATTTGGTCGCGGTAAGGCTGATTTTTAGGGTCTTTGGCGAGGGCTTCGAGTCCGTGGCGGATTTTCTCCACGTTGTCGCCGGGCGTGAATACTACGGCGAGGTTGATTTTGGAGTTGAATACCATAGAGTATTCGGGGCGCATCTTGATGACCTGCTCGTAACACTTGCGCGCCTTCGGGTAGTCGCCCGCCATACGGTTGAGGTCGCCGAGGATGTAGGAGAGCCACGCCTTTTCGGATTTCTTTTTGGTGAGTTCGAGTGCGTCTTCCAAATGCGTGATTGCCGTCGTATATTTGCGGCGGCTGATGGCTATCTGCGCGTACACCTTGTGGATGTCGGCGTCGAGGTGTTTGGGATGCCGGAGGTCTTTTACGAGCTTGTCGAGGAGTTCCTGCGCTTCGTCGTATTTTTTTTGCGCCCAATATGTCTTCGCAAGCCACAATTGCGCCTCAAATTTGGTGGGTTCGTGGCGGAATCGCGTTACGCCGAGTTGCAACGACGATTCGGCGCGGTCGAGGTCGCCCGCCACGTAGTTTGCCTTGCCCATCAGTAGGTATGTGTCGTCTATCCACTTGCAAAACTCGGGCTTATTGAAGAAGTCTTGGTCGGCGAGGGTCATGCCGCCGTGTCCGTAGCGTTGCGACGGTTTGGAGGTGATGGAATGTTTTAGGATGTTTTTGCCGCACTCTTCCACGCAGGCGTCCATATAGGGCGATGCTATCTGCGCGGCGTCGGGCGAGTCAAAGCGATATACCGGCGGCAGGTCGGTGTAATCGACTTTCAGATTGTCGGCAATCGCTTTGATGCCTTGTTCGTATGACTGCCTTGCTTCAAACACGACATTATACCGCGACGTCACGTTGTGGAACGAGCGCGTCGCGGTGGTGTTTTTCGTGTTGCTGCACGCACACATACACGCCACTATCAGCGGGTATATGCAGGCGGCTATTTTGCGGCTTGGACTCATTGGGTCTGTTGTTACTTTTTTAGGGTTGCAATTCCTAATCCGCGTCTGATACGATGAGTTTGTATCCTTTGCCGTGGATGTTGAGGATTTCGATGCTGTCGTCGCTTTTGAGTAGTTTGCGGAGTTTGGTGATGTACACGTCCATGCTGCGGGCGTTGAAGTAGTTGTCGTCGTCCCACACCTGCTTCAAGGCGTAGTTGCGCTCCAATACCTTGTTGACGTTCATGCAGAGGAGTTTTAGGAGTTCTGATTCCTTTGTGGTGAGTTTCACGGGGTCTTCGTCGTTGTATTGGAGGGTCTGCTTGATTGATTCGAATACGTATCCGCCGAGTTTGAATGATGTGAACGATTCGCTGTCGGATATGCCCGAGCGGCGGAGCACAGCCTCGATGCGGAGCAGGAGTTCCTCCATGTTGAATGGCTTGGTGATGTAGTCGTCGGCGCCAATCTTGAATCCGGCAAGCACGTCTTCTTTCATATTCTTGGCTGTCAGGAAGATAATCGGCACCGATGCGCTTGCTGCGCGGATTTCGGCGGCGACTTGGAAGCCGTCTTTCTTGGGCATCATTATGTCGAGGATGCAGATGTCAAACAGTTCGTGCGAGAAGGTGTCTGTCGCCTTTTCTCCGTCGGTGCAGAGCGTAGTGGCGTAGTTTTTCGCGTCGAGGTACTGTTTGAGGAGCGAGCCGAGGCTTACGTCGTCTTCGGCAAGCAATACGTTGATTTTTCTTTCCATATCGATGTGGTTTTTATGTTTTTGTTCGTTTTGTTTGTTTGCTGTTTTATTGGTCAAAGGGGAGGAATACCGTGAAGGTGGTTCCGCGGCCGATGTCCGATTTTAGTTTGATGGTGCCGTGGTGGGCGTCCACTATTTTTTTTACGTAACTCAATCCGATGCCGAATCCCTTGACATTGTGGATGTTGCCGGTGTGCACCCGGAAGAATTGCTCGAAGATGCGTTTTTGGTTTTCACGCGAGATGCCGATGCCATTGTCGGTGATTGTAAATTCCACGCCGTTTTTTACGTTGGAGGTGGTTACTTTGAGTTCGGGCTTTATCTCAGTGTATTTGAGCGCGTTGTCCAATAGGTTGGTGACGATGTTGGTGATGTGCACTTCGTCGCCTTCTATGAGGTCGTCCTTTGCGCCGTATTTGCAGGTGATGGTGCCGTCTTTGGCTTTGAGTTTGAGGTCGAATGTCTTTACGACCTTGCGGATGATGTCGTTGAGGCATATCTCCTTGATTTTGAGGAGGGTCTTGCCGCGTTCCAATGCCGCCATCTGCAATACTCTCTCCACTTGGAATCCAAGCCTCTTGCTCTCTTCCTCGATGATGGACGATATGTTGGCAAAACTCTGTTCGTTTTTGGAGATTGCGGGGTCTTTGAGCATCTGGCTCGCGAGCGATATGGACGCAATCGGCGTTTTGAGTTCGTGGGTCATGTTGTTGACAAAATCGGTCTTCATCTCGTGCAACTTCTTCTGCTTTAGGATGATAATCAGCGTGCTGAGGAATATTGCAATTATTATAAAAGCCAATATGATGGACGTGACGGAGTTGCGTGTGAGGGTGGACATCGAGATTTTGTTTTCGTCGGGGAAGTACAGCACGAGGTATGCGTGCGGCGATATGAGGTCGTCGGGGAAGAGGTCGATTTCGTAGAGGTGGTCGTCCTCGTCGGGCTCGTAGCCTTCGCAGCTGAAATATGTGCTGCGGTCTTCTTTGAGCACCGTGAAGTAATATTCGGAGCAGATGCCGACGCGTTTGAGTTGTTCGCAGAGTATCTGTTGGATTTCTGCCGGGGTGATGCGCTCCTCGATTTTTACTTTTTTGCTCGTTATCTTGTTGATGATGTTTTCTACTATGATGGTTTTGTCTTGATGGATTCGCTTTTGTATTTCCTCGTGGATTTGTGCGCGGTTCATACTGCGGTAGTCCATTGTGAGGCGTCTGTCGCTCGTATCGGTGATTGAATAAAAGAGGGAGTCCTTGCTCACAACAAAGAGTGTGTTGGCGGTGTCGGCGTCGCGGATTGCGTCGGCCACCAACTCGGGCGCGGGTTGTATGAGGTTTGGGTTTTTGAGTGTCGGCACGGTGTCAAAACTGAGTGCGATGACCTCGTTGTTGAGTTGCCGGAACACTTCTCGTTGGTCGAGTTGCTTAACAACGCCGTCGAGGGCGTGCATTACTTGCTCGCTGAATTGGTGTTGCCTGAGCGAAAACGACGTCTTGAACCACGATGCCTGTATGAAAATCATCCATACTATCGTGGCGGTCATCACAATTGCGAGTATCCAAATCAATTTTTTGCTCATAACGCTGTTAGTTAATATCAAAGCGCAAAGTAACAAAAAATTGTCAGGATTTCCAAAAAAAAGTTGAGCACGTCATTCGCTAATTATTTTTGAATTATCATAAAAGAAAAATGAATATTTTTTTTGTCATAGTTGAAAATCAAAATTCCATACTAATTCGTTGGTTATCACCGTAGAAATTATCATCCCGTCTGTGTTGGAAAGTCAAAAACTCGAAAAAAAAATTTGTTTGTTAGACAAAAACATAATATATTTGGGCGTGAAAAAACAACAAAATTTGAATCGTTATGGCTATTGATCCCAACGAGACAGAGAAACGAATCCAAAAACGCAATGCCATCATCAAGATTGCGAGGCACGTGTTCAATAAGTACGGCTACGACAAGACCCGTATGGAGCATATCGCCAAGGCAACAGGCAAGGGCAAGAGTTCGATGTATTACTACTTCAAGAGCAAGGAGCAGATTTTTCAGTCTGTGGTGCTTACTGAGGCGGTGGCGTTTCGCCATACCATCATCGACGCGCTCGCCAAGACTGCCGACGCCGTGGAGAAGATAAAGGTGTATGTGCTCACGAGGATGAATATCATCAAGATATACACCAACTTCCACTCCGCATTGAAGAACACTAAACTCAGGCATTTGGATTTTGTCCGCAGGCTCAACAACCTCTACGACAGGGAGGAAATCAGGCTATTTAAAGACATACTTGAAGAGGGCGTCAAGAAGCGGCTCTTCAATGTCAAGGATCTCGACCTCGCGGCGATGGCTCTGATAATGGCGGTGAAGGGCATTGAAGACTACGTTTTCAGAACCAACGATGCCGTGGAGTTCACATCGCGAATCGACCAATTGATAGACCTAATCCTCCACGGCATAATCATCTAATCCATTGTCCAAAAATGAAAAAGAACACCATACTTTGGGTTGACGACGAGATTGACCTTCTGAAAGTGCAGATACTTTTTCTGAGGGGCAAGGGATATGACGTTACAACCGCTTCCAACGGTCTCGACGCCATCGACGAGGTGCGCTCCAACACTTTCGACATCATCTTCCTCGACGAAAATATGCCCGGTCTCAGCGGACTCGACACGCTCCGCGCCATCCGCGAAATCAATCAGGACGTGCCGGTGGTGATGATTACCAAAAACGAAGGCGAGGAGATT
>JAFXMJ010000060.1 GCA_017530465.1 Bacteroidales bacterium | reverse complement strand
GCCCGCTAATCTCTAACATCCAACAAGGAAACAATGATTTCGTTTACGTTTCCGCATTAGAGAAAATTCTAAACTCACCGTTAGATGATTCAAGAGAAGCATACGCCGTTTTTGACAAAGGGACGCTTACATTCTATTTCGACGACAAAAAGCCCGTCAGTGGTGCGTATCCATTTGGCAATGTGTCTGAAAAAAAATCAGAAATAACAAAAGTAGTCTTTCATGAATCATTTTTAGATTATCTACCATCCGATCTGTCTTCTCTATTCGCCGGATACGAGAATCTTAAAGAAATTGTAGATATGGAAAAGTATCTTAACACAACGGATGTTACTAATATGTATGGTATGTTTGCTGCTTGCGAAAGTTTGCTTACGATAAATTTAATGGGTTTTAGCACACAGAATGTAACAGAAAATCGGGCTATGTTTATGGCCTGTGTCAATCTGACCACCATTTTAGTTGACGGGGAGAAGTGGAGTACACAAAGTATTCCGGATTCCTATAACGATAATTTTGTAACTTCACCATTATTCGACTATACACCCAACCTCATCGGCAATGCCGGAACAAAATATAACCACACACACATCGACATAGACTATGCCCACATTGATGAAGGCGAATCTAACCCAGGTTACCTCACTACTGAATCGTACAAAGTATTTTACGACCTTGATGGTGATGGCAAAATTGATGATATTACCACAGTTGATTGGGAAAATGGTGCAACTCCGCCTACTTCATTTGCTATAACAAACACACCCGAACTTCCAATCCCAAATCCTATAAACAAAAAAGGTCTAAAATTCAAAGGTTGGTATGGCACACCTATTACCGGCTTGACCAAGGATAAGCCGCAAACAGATATTTCAATCCCCGCAAATGCGGTGGGCAATAGAATTTATACTGCGGTATGGGAGGAAAAAGCACCCTACGCCGTTTTTGACAACGGTACTCTTACATTTTACTACGACAACAACAAAGCCAACTTTGACGGCGCGTATGGAATGAGAACTACATATAATGACGAATGGTCAGAAGTCGCCTCTGATATTACAAAAGTTGTTTTCGATAAATCGTTTGCAGATTATTATCCCACAAGTTGTGTATGTTGGTTTTTATTGTGCCATAATTTGACGGAAATTCAAGGTATGAAAGAATATCTTAATACTGAAAACGTTACAAATATGAGTGGTATGTTCAGCGGTAAATTCACAGCACTTGACCTCAGTAACTTCAAAACGGAAAAAGTTACAAAAATGGATTATATGTTTGCCAACTGCGAAAATCTTACCACTCTTGATCTGTCATATTTTTCTACAAAAAATGTTACGAATATGGAATACATGTTTCTTAACAGCAACAACCTTCGTACCATTTATGTAGGAGATAATTGGACAACTTCTGCCGTAACGAGCAGCGAAAATATGTTTAACGGTTGTACTGCACTTATCGGCGGCAAAGGCTCGTCAATTAACGAATATGGCATCACCGACGCCACCTACGCCAACATTGACGACCCCGAAAACGGCAAGCCGGGATATTTTACAAAATCAGGCGAACAGCCTTGGGCTCCCGTATCCATCGACCTAACTACGCTTCCCAACAAAACCGAATACAATATCGGCGACAATTTGAATCTTGACGGCGGCGAATTAACCGCCACCTTCCCCGACAACTCAACAAAGACTGCATCACTAAGCAATGCAAAAGTTTCCGGCTTCGACAATACCAAAATCGACGAACAAACAATCACCGTTACTTGGCTCGGCAAGGAAACTTCTTTTACCGTTACTATCAAGGAAGATACAAGGGAAGTTGATTGGGTTGGTACTAATACGGCGATTTTGTTAGGAACTCCGTTTGAAAGTATCTGGATGGATGTTCGTTATAAAAATGGAGATTGGGAACGCAAAACATTTTCTGATTCTCAGGTAAATGTTACAGGATTGAATACTGATGTCGCCGGTGTTCAAAACGTTACTATCACATATCGTGGATGTGTATGGAATGCCACCTTTGAGGTTTACAAGCCAATCGCTTCGTTTGACTTCTCCATTGTGAATACAAATCTTAATCTCAACGCCAACGAGAAACTCTCGGGCTTTGTTACCGTAACAAATGAAGACGGCACGACGTATGAAGTTGATGTCAACCAAATGTCAATAAATATTTACCACGAAACAGAAGGGTATTGGAGTTTGTATGCCATCGACAACGACAACGCATACGACAAGACCCTTGGCGAACACGAGTTTAAGGTAGTCTATCGTAATCACGAGGCTAATTTGAAATACACTTTCTACAATGGCCCAGCCCCTGCCAAACCTTACGTAATCCTTGCTGACAAAACAATCACTTTCTACTCAGGTGAAACAATCCCAGAAGGCGCAATAGAATTACAGCCATCGTATTATTTTAACACACCGTGGGCATGGGGAGACTACGAAACAGTTGTGTTTGATGAATCATTTAAGAACTACAAGCCGACAAGTACGGCAAGTTGGTTCTCAGAATTAGCTTCCCTCAAAGAAATCAAGGGATTAGAAAACCTGAATACCGAAAAGGTAACGGATATGCAATATATGTTCTATTATTGTTCTAATATAGAAAGCCTTGATTTAAGTGGGTTTGATGTTAGCAACGTTACTAATATGGACGCAATGTTTAATTGTTGCGACAATTTGCATACAATCTTTGTGGGCGACAATTGGAATCTCTCAGACTATCTATCAAGCAACAATATGTTTGAGGGTTGTTATTCACTATACGGAGAACAGGGTTCTATGCCTGAATCATACAAAGTATATGACGCATCAATGGCTCGAATCGACGGCGGCGACAATGCGCCCGGCTACTTCACCAAAAAAGGAAACTCCAAGGCAACTGTAACATCTATTGATTTTGCCGTTAACCCTTATTCCGAACATACTTTGGGTGAACCTATCAATAGACAAAGTGGAATTTTGAACGTCTATTTCAACAATCGTGAGGCTCAGCAGTTGCCGTATAATAATTTCAATATTACTCCAAGCGGTTACGATAGCACAAGGGTCGGCAAACAGACTGTTACTGTCAAATTCCTAAATGCAACAACCACATACGAAGTCAATGTAACAGCCAAGGACACCTCCTATGCTCATCTTGACGACAATGGCGTTCTGACACTTTATTATGGTGAATATAAACAAGGTGCTATATTATTTGGAAGCAATAATCGGTTTAACAATCCAGGTGACGTAAAAAAGGTGGTTATCGACAAGTCCTTCGCAAATTATCATCCTACTACGTGTTTCTATTGGTTTGAGTATTTCTACAATATGACGGAAATCAAAGGCCTTGAAAATTTAAATACTCAGTACGTTACAGATATGAGTAGGATGTTCAACGGTTGCAGCAGTCTTACCACACTCGATGTTTCCAATTTCAAAACAGACAATGTTATGGATATGAGTAGTATGTTCTACGGTTGCAGCAGTCTTACCACACTCGATGTTTCCAATTTCAATACAGACAATGTTACGAGCATGTTCTCTATGTTTACAAATTGCAGCAGTCT
>JAFXMJ010000546.1 GCA_017530465.1 Bacteroidales bacterium | reverse complement strand
GCCGGATACTTCCGCCGTAAAGATCGGAATCTGCGATAATTTCGTCGCCCGGCTGAAAAATCTCTGTCAGAAGTGCAACCGCCGCCATTCCGCTTGATACCGCAAAAGCGTCAATACCGCCTTCGAGTTGTGCCACAATTTTTTCAAGATGCTCTCTTGTAGGGTTTTGCAGGCGGCTGTAATCAAATCCCGTTGACTGTCCGAGTGCGGGATGAGAGTAAGTCGCCGTCTGAAAAATCGGGAAACTCACCGCGCCAAAAAATCTACAATCACCTTCGTCCTCCTCCAAATGGAGACATAATGTGTCGTTTTTGCGTGCCATATTATCTCTTTTTAAAAATAGCGACCGCAAACACTGCGGCCGCCTTAAAGAAAATGAATAAAAAAACTAATTGAATCGTCTTACAGCAACTGTGTAAATATCTTCAATTAAGCGTATTCCGCCTGAATAACCGGCGTAGTAAGTGTCGAAAACCACCTTGTCAAGCACCGGCCACGAAATGTTGAGAAAGTTGCCTTTGAGGTTTTCGGTAACCTCTTTTTCGTAGTAGCCGCCAAGCACAAGCGGGTAGCCGTGATAGTCGTGGCTCTTGATTTCTTCGTGAATTTTGAAACCGTCGGTCTGAAAATCCACATCCGCTTTGATGCCGTAGTTAAGGTTCTGAAACTCAGCCTTAATCGCATCTTGAAATTGCTTGGGAGTGTCGTCGGTGATGAACTGTTTTGCGGGCAAAAGTCCGAGGTCGTTGACAAGAAATTTGGTGATTCCAAGGGCGTATTGAGCGTCGGCAACCACTGAAAATTGCTTGTTGATAACGCGGTTTTCCAAAAACAAATCGGCGTAACGCGAAATCAAATAGTAGAAATAATCTTCGTGTTTTTTGATTACAGCCTCGATTTTTTCATTGGAAATTTTGGCGAATTTGCCCACCTCGCGCAAGAATTTTCCCGTTTCGGTAGCACCAACAGGCAGCACAGGATAGTGCAGATAAGGGATTCCGAGGTGTTTTTCCATAGTTTTCATATTTTGAACACCCACCCACGGCGATACCAAAAGATTGAATTCTGCCTTAGGAATTTTCTTAATGTTTTCGATGCCGCGCTGATAACCAAAAATTGTGTTTGGTTTCAGTCCGATTTCTGTCAACAACGACTCCAATTCGCGGATGTTGCCAAGCCAAAAAAGATCCTGATAAGGCACATCTGCCCAAAGGTTTACAAGACCTTTTTCGCGTTCGTCTGACGGTTGCAAATATTGCGTAACTATCGCATCCACAATCTGTTCGTGTCCCTTGTAGTTGTTGCCTTTGAAACCCGCCGTGGGAGTAAAAACCACAGGTTTGCCTTGCTCCTGAAACTTGGAAACCACATCGGCAACGTCGTCGCCGGTGATTTCGGGAATACAGCCGGTCAACACCACAAACAGGTCAGCATCAATCACTTTGAGCGAGTTTTCGATTGTGGTTGAAAGTTTCTTAACGCCGCCAAAAACCACGTCTTTTTCATTGATAGAAGTACACGGAAAAATCTGCGGCGAAAGGTAGCCCGACGAGCCTGTTGTGTCGGAAAGTTTCTGTGCGCAACCCGGTCCTGAGTGCAATATGGGGCACGCGCGGTCTATCGCCTGAACGGTCTGCATCGCCGCCAAAGCGCATTTATATCTTTGTTTATCTAATATCTTAGCCATTTTTATTTTGTTTCTTCAAAGAACTTATCAACATTCTGTTCGTACCACCAAGAGGTGTAGGGAAGTTTGGTGCGTTTTGCAAGGTTTTCTTCAAAACTGCGGTTGCGCACGGTGTCGAGCACTGTTTTGGCAAACTCCAATGTGTGTTTGTAGCCAAAAATCATATATTCGTCGGCCACGTAAACCGCAGGAGTTCCGTTCTTTATAGCCCAAACTGTGGAGCCGGGATGTCGCGACAGATACATATCGGGCTTGTACTTGTTGAGGATGTTCATCACCTCGTAATTCTGTTGGTCGGCAACCGATGTTTCAAAATCTATGTTGTTGTCTAACAGATACTTCATTGAGGGAGGAGTGTCGCCGTTTTCATATTTCTTATCATAGTGCCAAGCCAACGCCCAAACCACTTTGATGCCAAGTTCGTTAAGCACGCGCGAAACTTCAAACGTGTATCCGGGACCCATTCCAAGTACTGCCGTCAAGCCTTGAAGTTCTTTTTTAACTTCTTCAATCTGAGGAAGATAGATGGCGCGTTGTTCTTCGATGTATTTCTCAATTTTTTCGCTACGATTGGTAACTTTTCCGATTTCGCGAAGCCAAGCCTCAAAACCCGTGATGCCGCATTGGTTGATTGAGCGAACGTATGGAACGCCGTATTTTTCTTCCAAAGCGTTGCCGAGATAATTGCCCAAAGTGCCGCAAATACAGGTAGTTGCAAGGTTTTCGGAGAGTGTTGAAAGTTCCTCCACGGTAGAATTACAATAAAGGAACACCGGTTCGAGGTCAAATTGCTTGAAAATTTCTATGATTTCGGGACGTGCAGATTCAAAGAAATTTTTGAAGTTAATCTTGTTGTTTTTCGGAGCGTTAGGGCGAGGTTTCTGCACAATTGCCTGCAACACCGCGTGGTCGGAAATGTCGAATCCCGTAGCCCAAATTTTGCTCTTGAAACCTTCGCAGTGAACAGCCACCACCGGCACGTCGATTTCGTCTTTTACCTCGTCAACAACGCTGTCGATGTCTTCGCCGATAATACCTGTGGCACAACTACTTGACACAAAAATTGCCTTCGGTTTGTACCTGCGGTAAGTCTCCAAAATTATCTTTCGGAGTGCCTCGGTGCTGCCAAAAATTGTGTCTTTTTCGTTCATATCGGTGCCCACATAAACGGTGTCGGAAGTTACGCCGCGTTTTTTTGCCATCACCTTCGACATATAGTAACTATTTGAACTTGTTACCGAACAGCCCGACGGCCCGTGGTGCACAATAGCCACATCTCTGATGCCTGCAAGTTGGCTTAACCCGCAGAGCGACAGGCAGGTGCTCGACTGCGAAAAACATCTTGCGCAGCCCTTCAACGTACCGCAAACCGATTTTTCCGCCAAATCTTTCAGCGAACCGATATAACCGGTAATCGATCCGATGCGCGTCTCTCGCACCGCCACATTTGAGTTAGTTAAATTTACTGACATTTTATTTAGTTTTTTATTCATTTTCTTTTCGGTTGCAAAGGTAGGATGATGGGATATTTTATCCAAGAAGATAATGATAATTGGAAAATTTTGCTAAAACAGCGGCATTGTACAGAAAATATTATTTACATTAATTATGATTGATTGACGTTTTTGGAATATTGTCGGGGCGTAATCATCAACATCAAAACACACGGTATTATATAAAAAAAAAGGAGCGTACACAATGTACGCCCCAACACCAAACAATATTGCAATCCATTAATATTCAAACAAATGCGTGCTCAAATACCTCAATCCCGTGTCGGCAAGGAGCGCAACGATGTTTTTTCCCTTGAATTCGGGACGTTGGGCGAGTTGGGTGGCGGCGTATAGAGCCGCGCCTGAGGATGCGCCGACAAGGATGCCGTCTTTTTTGGCGAGAAGGCGGGCGGCTTCGTAGGCTTGGTCGGTGTGGATTTCAAAATATCCGTCGTAAACCTTGCGGTCGAGGTTGGCGGGAATGTACTCCTCCTTGGTGTTTTCAAAGGGGTGAACGCCGGTAATCTCCTCTTGGTCAGGACGTTCAGGGCTTTGGAACGAATCCTCTGTGGGCTGAACTCCAAAAATTTTCACATTCGGGTTCTTAGATTTAAGGTAATTGCCTACTCCTGAGAGAGTTCCGCCTGTTCCAACGCACGCCACAAAAGCGTCAACCTTGCCCTCGGTGTCGTTCCAAATTTCGGGACCCGTGGTGTTGAAGTGAATGTTGGGATTTTCGGGGTTGCGGGTTTGGTCGGCAAACCAATAATTCTTGTCGCCCTTGGCTTCGAGATGGCGTTCCAAAGCCTTTACGCACTCAATGAAATCGGGACCGTTTTTCTCAAAACTCTCCACTATTTCAGGCACTTCGGAGAGTTTCACGGTTTCGCCGCCGAGCGCGTGAATCACCTGAAAACGCTCTTTGGACACTTGGTCTTGGATATAGACACGGAATTTGTAACCCTTTGCGGCGGCGACGGCAGCGAGACCAACGCCCGTGTTGCCGCTTGTGAGTTCGATGATGGTGTAGCCGGGTTTGAGTTTGCCGGTGCGCTCAGCCTCCTCCACCATTGCAAGCGCGATACGGTCTTTGACACTTTGGTTGGGATTGAAATATTCCAACTTAACTATGAT
>JAFXMJ010000059.1 GCA_017530465.1 Bacteroidales bacterium | reverse complement strand
GAATTGCTGTACAACATGGGCTTGTACAACCGTGCCATGCACTATCCGTCGGAACTCTCCGGCGGCGAGGCGCAGCGTGTTGCCATTGCCCGCGCCCTTGCCAACAAGCCCAAGATTATCCTCGCCGACGAGCCTACGGGCAACCTCGACACCGCCACTTCGGCGGAGATTATATCGCTCTTGCAGATGTTCAACAAGAAGCACCACATCACCATCATCATGGTGACCCACGACAAGGAGACCGCCGGCCGCGTGTCGCACAAGACAGTGCTGCTCTCCGACGGCGAAATCATCAAAATATCCACCAACCCCAACCCATGAAAGCCTCAGACATTGCCATATTAGCCCTCTACAACCTCAGGCGCAACACTATGCGCACCATCCTCACGTCGCTCGGCGTGGCGGTGGGCATAGGCTCGCTTGCGGCGATGATTTCATTTGCGCAGGGCATCACGAGCAATATCTCCCGCTCGATGGAAAACAACGACCTTTTCACTGGTCTCACTGCCACGAGCCGCACCTTTGACATCGACGACCCCGGCATGCGGCACAATAGCAGCAGCCTCTCTCAGGACAAACCCGAAGTGCCGCTCAACGATTCCATCATCGACGGCATACGACAATGGAAAGAAGTGTCGATAGCATTTCCAGTGGTATCCAAGCCCGCCACGGTTCAGTTTGCCGGACGCTCAGTGAAGGCGAGCCTCAAGGCTGTGCCGATAGAGATGGGCGATTATCCGCCGTTTGCCAATATCACAAGGGGGCGTTTTTTTGACAAGGCAGACGAGCCGAGGGTGATTGTGAGCCGCCAGATGCTGCAACAGATGCACATACTCCTCGACGACGACAGCGACAATATAGGGCTTGGCGGCGACGTGCTCACATTGCCGATAGATTCGGTGCTTGGTGCCGACCTGACGATAGTGACAAGGGTGTTTGACCCCGAAAAACTCTCATTGGCAAATCCCCGCAAAGGCGAGCTGCCGCTCCGCAACGAATACACCAAGCTCCAGATAGTAGGCGTCATAGACAATGGCGCGTTTTCGTCGGGCGCGTTCAGCGGGTCGGATGTATGCCTGCCGTCCGATGCCATCAACTTCGTGCCGTGCATCGACCTCCGCAGCATCTACGACATTATGGATGGCAATCTCAACAGCCAGACCAAATACGGCTCCGTCCACATCCGCGTCAACGAACACAAAAACCTCAAGACCGTCAAATACAAGCTCGAAAAAATGGGCTTCCAGGTGTTTTCGGTGGGCGACAAGCTCGACGACATCGAGCATATATTCCTGATGTTGGATTCAATATTTGCCGCCGTAGGCGTGATTGCGCTCTTGGTGTCGGTATTGGGAATAGTAAATACATTGATAATGGCAATCTACGAGCGGCGCAAGGAGATAGGCATCATGAAATCACTTGGCGGCACACAATGGCAGATAAAACTGATTTTTTACGTGGAGGCGGCTCTCATAGGCTTAATTGGCGGCATCTGCGGCGTAGTGGGCGGCAAATTGGCATCACAGGCGGCAAGTTCGTTTGCAAATACTCAGATTGGCAAAATCATCGGCTGCAATATGGAATTTTTTGATTTTTCATGGACATTGGCGTTGGTGGCTGTGCTATTCTCGGTCATCATCAGCGTGGCAGCCTCCGTCTATCCCGCCAACAGGGCGGCAAGCATCGACCCATTGGATGCGCTGCGAAGAGAATAATATCATTTCCTCCAGAAATTCATCTCATCCACATACTCAAAAACCTTCTCCGGCATGAAGAACCGCACGTCCCTACCCTGCCGGATGGATTCGCGGATGAAGGTGCTCGACACTTCTATAATAGGTGTGTCAACAATCTGGACATTGGGATGGGAACGCAATGCGCCGCCATCAGAGCCGTTGCGGGGGAATACGATTATCTTGTGATAGTTGATGATTTGCTCGTAATTCTTCCAGCGGTCGAGGCGATCGAGATTGTCAGTTCCCATTATGAGCGCAAATTCGCGCTTGGGATATTTTTCTTTAAGGTAAGTGAGAGTATCTATAGTATAAGACGGCTTGGGCATCGAAAATTCGATGTCGCAAGCCGCAAATTTTTTGTAGCCCTCAAGGGCGCGGTTCACGAGTTCGAGCCGTTGATAGTCGGGCAATAGTGATTCCTTGGTCTTGAAGGGGTTTTGCGGGCTGATGACAAACCACAGCGCATCCAACCCCGAATTTTCCACGAGGTAGTTGGCGAGCATCAGATGCCCATTGTGAATTGGGTTGAACGACCCGAAATAAAGCCCCGTCATAGCCATCTACTATTCGTTGAGACGGTAAATGGTCTTGGCCTCCTCTGCCTGAGTGTAGTCCCAGAACGGGCCGATGGAAAGACGCTGGAATGTAAGACCTTCGTACAATGCGTCGGTGAAAGTATCAGCCGAGCCAGACGAAACCGCCGCCGGGCTGTGCGTAAACTCAAAGCTATTGAGCCTCTTCAATTCTGTAAGCTGCACCTCAAACCAGTGCATCGTGCTTGGTGCGGTGGCTTGTGGAAGCTCGTTGATCTTGTCGCGGTTTTTCTTGTAATAAATCTTGGAGTTCAACGCCTCAGCCTCGCTGTAGAACGGGCCTACAGCCATCTGACGGTGAGCGATGCCCCACCAAACCGCCTTAGAGAACGCCTTTTTGGTACCGGACGAGATTTTGCCGCCGCCGCCGGTGATTTCTATCTCGCGTTTTTTGCCGTCGATGCGGATGCGGATGAAATACCAGAACACGGGAGGCTCGGGCTCGCGATCGTCGACGAGTTCGGGACCATTGATGCCGAAAGCGGTGGTCTTGCTGAGGTCGATGTCTTTGGCGTTGATGGTGTTGCAGGTGAGCAGCAGCACAAACGCCATTATAAATATCCTTGCGATTTTTTTCATGGCTTGTATGTCTTGTTATTGTTGGGTTGTATCTAATTTTTTTGTCTATATTAGCCTTTGCGCAAATTTCATACCACAAGAATTTTGGGCAAAAGAAATAGTTTTTTTTAATTTGAGTGCAAAGTAAATCATTTTTTTAGATTTTATGATTATATTTGCAGAGAAATAAACCAATAAATTTTTTACTACTATGAAACGATTGTTTTTTGTTGCCGCATTGTGCGGCGCAGTGATGCTGGGAAGTTGTATGGAGACCACTTACCAGAACAAGAAGACCAACAACAACTCCACTACAACCACCACAACCACCACGGACGAGAATGGCAACACCACCACGACCACTACCACCACCGACGATAGTGGCAAGAAGAACAATGGCAAGACCTTCCATTCGCCCAATGGCAAGTTTTCCATCAACTTCGTCAATCCGCCCGACGGCCCCATCGTGAAGGAGGAGACCAACAAGGCTGGAATGATACAGGTGATACAGTACATGGACCAGGTGAGCAACAGCGGCACGTACTTCGCAATGTACAAAGACTATCCCGCAGGCGCAATCAAGGACGACGAGGTGAACGACAAGCTCAAGCTCGAAGCCAGAGCATTCCTCAAAAACATCGGTGCAACGGTGGGTAGCACATCAGAGGAGCGTCTGGGCGGCAACAAGGGACTTTCTTTCTCCGGCACGCTCTACGACTCCCTCAAAATCAATATGAGGAGCTACTTCGTCGGCAAACGCTATTACCAGATTGGCACCATCGCCACCACATCTGCAATCTCCGACAAGGATTCCAAAAAATTCATCAACTCATTTGAGCTTGATTAATTCATAATGCTTAATGCATAATGCATTGGTTACATCCGTCTGCCAGATGACGCCAAACTCGGCATTACAAACTGCGCATTGTGCGTAGCGGCAATGTAATTTTCCTGGCTCATGCATACCTCCTGGGCAAAACTTGTGGCGTGTTCCACGATGTCGTCCAAGATTTCCTTCTTGATATTGCTGCGGATGTCGTTGCGGTCGATGTTGTTTTTGATGATGCCATACACAATGCCAGCATTGAAATTGTCGCCCGCGCCTATGGTACTTACGGGCTTGATGGGCGGCGCAGTATATTCAAAGGTGATTCCGCGCTGATAGCAGGCACAGCCGTCCTTGCCCTTGGTGTAGAAGAATAGGGCGTTTCTATTGATATTGCGAAGCAAATCGAAGGCTATCGACTGACCTTCGCAGCCAAACACCAGCGCAAAATCCTCGTCGCTGCCCTTCACGACGTCGGCGAGGCTGATATTCTCCTCGATGAACGGACGCACCGTGGGCAAATCCTTCAGGTGCGGGCGGCGGAAGTTGGGGTCATAGACCACAATCGCGCCATTGCGACGCGCCGAAGCTATCAGCTGCCTGATGCCCTCGCGTATTTCTGGCATTATGGCATAATAAGAACCGAAAAGCAGGATGTCGTCCTTCTGAAAATCGGCGGCAAATTTAGTCAGGTCGGGTGACTGCGGCTTCTGCTTGTAAAACTCGTACCGAGCGTCGCCATTGCTATCAAGAAAAGCCATCGCGATGGAAGTCTGCATAGCAGAGCCGTCCACAAGCTGCTGCGGGGTCACATTGTTGTCAAAGAGGAAACGGGCTATCACCTTGCCCACGAGGTCGTCGCAAAAGTCGGACAAAAACACAGGCTGCATGCCAAGACGCCCGAGCGTGACCGCGCTATTGAGCACAGAGCCGCCGGGATTGCCGCCCACAGGCCTGCCTCCCACAAACATGATGTCGAACACCGTCTCTCCGATTGTATATATTTTTCTCATAATTAGTGCATTATTATCGTTAAAAAAGTACATGCAAAAATTTTTCCTAAAATTAGTTTTATTTTTTTGAATATTGTATCAAAATTATTGTATTTTTGTGAAAACTTTTAAAAAACCCATACGAGATGGCAAAAATACTCATTATAGACGACGAGCGTACCATACGCAACACCCTCAAGGACATCCTCACATACGAAGGATACGAGCCTGCATTGGCGCAGGATGGCGTGGAAGGTATAGAAATGGTGAAGTCAAACAAATATGATATTATATTGTGCGACATCAAGATGCCCAAGATGGACGGCATCGAAGTACTCGAACAACTGATGGCAATGGGAATCGACACCCCGATAGTGATGATTTCGGGTCACGGCACATTGGAGACCGCCGTGGAAGCCATCAAGAAAGGCGCATACGACTTCATCGAAAAGCCGCTCGACCTCAACCGTCTTCTCGTTGTACTCAAAAACGCAACGGAGCGCAAGGCGCTGATAGCCGAGACCAAGGAGCTGAAGCACCGCATCAACCACAAGTACGACATGGTGGGCGAATCCGAAAAAATCCGCCACGTGAAGGAAATGATAGAGCGCGTGGCTCCCACAGAGGCACGTGTGCTGATACTCGGCGAAAACGGCACCGGCAAGGAAGTTGTTGCACGCTGGCTGCACGAAAAGAGCAAGCGCGCATCCAAGCCATTCATAGAGGTCAATTGCGCCGCCATACCATCGGAACTCATTGAGAGCGAACTCTTTGGACACGAGAAAGGCTCGTTTACGGGAGCAAGCAAGCAGCAGAAAGGCAAATTTGAGGCTGCAGACCAAGGCACCATCTTCCTCGACGAGATAGGCGACATGTCGCTCGCCGCACAGGCGAAGGTGCTGCGCGTATTGCAGGAAAACAAAATCCTGCGCGTGGGCAGCGACAAGGAGATTAGCATCAATGTCCGCGTGATAGCCGCCACCAACAAGAACCTCAAGGAAGAAATCAAGGAAGGACGTTTCCGCGAAGACCTCTACCACCGCCTGAGCGTCATCATCATCAAAGTGCCCTCGCTCAACGAAAGGCTCGAAGACATTCCGCTGCTTGTAGATTACTTCAATAAGCAGATAAGCAGCGAATACAATATGGCGATGAAACAATTCACGCCAGACGCAATAGAGGAGCTTCAAAAAATCAACTGGACCGGCAACATCCGCGAATTCCGCAACGTATTAGAAAGGCTCATCATCCTCTGTGACGCCGTGGTAAGCGGCAACGAAGTGAGGGAGTACGTAGTGCCGATGAAATAGAAGACATGATTACCAATCTATCTGAAATCACAGACCTCAACAACCTCGAGCTCGTGGCGGCGCACGTTACCGAAGGATTCATCACGGGACTGCACAAGAGCCCGTTTCATGGATTTTCGTCGGAGTTCAACGAGCACCGCCTATATAATAAAGGTGAATCGACACGGCACATCGACTGGAAGCTATACGCCCGCAGCGAAAAATTGTTTGTAAAGCGTTACGAGGACGAGAGCAACCTCCGTTGCAACATCGTCATCGACACATCGGCGAGCATGAAATATCCACAGTCGGGCAAGTACAACAAGCTCGAACTCTCGGTAGTGTGCGCCGCCGCTATGATCAACCTGCTCAGAAGCCAGCGGGACGCCGTGTCTGTGTCATTATTCGACAAGGAGATATTTTTTGAATCCGACTGCAAGGTATCTACGACCCACGCCAAGATGCTATTTTCCAAATTGGAGGAAATAGTGCGCGACCGCAATTTCGAGACAAACAAGAAGCAAGCCGCCATCGAAGCCGAAGGCAGCGGCGGCAATATTGCTGCGTGTCTGCACCAAGTGGCTGAAAACACCCACAAACGCAGCCTTGTACTTATTTTTAGCGATATGATGGACACCGGCAGCGAGGAGGAAGTATTCACGGCGTTGCAGCATCTCAGGCACGCCAAGCACGATGTCATCCTATTTCACGTGATGGACAAGAAGACCGAACTCGACTTCGATTTTGAAAACCGCCCCTATAAATTCGTAGATATG
>JAFXMJ010000545.1 GCA_017530465.1 Bacteroidales bacterium | reverse complement strand
TTTCATAATTTCTAAATTTTGATTGAATTTATTGAGTAATTATTTGATGCCGCAAATTTAACAAAAGTTTTTTATATCAATATTAATTTTTGTATAAATAAGCAATCGATTTTTTGTGTATTTTTGCACTATGAATACATCGTCGCAACAGTATGACCGCATGATGACCGTCCCGGTCAATCGGCTGATACCGTCGCTCGCTGTACCAACGGTGCTGAGCATGATGACGTCGGCTCTTTATAATACCGCCGATACGTGGTTTGTCTCGCACCTTGGCGACGCAGCTACGGCAGCCATTGGTGTCAATTTCCCCTTGGTGGCGATAATCCAGGCACTTGGTTTTTGGATTGGAATGGGCGCGGCGAGCAACATTTCGCGGTTTTTGGGCAGGAAGATGGTCTTCAAGGCCAATATTATCGCGATGTCGTCGGTGGTGCTGTCGGTGGTGTTTGGCATATTGGCGATGATAGTAGGCAATGTGTTCAATAAGGAGGTAGTGAGTTTTATGGGCGCGACAGAGACCATCCTCCCCTACGCTCAGGAATATTCGAGGATAATATTTTGGGGTGCGCCGCTGTCGTGCGCGATGTTTGTATTCAACAATCTGTTGAGGTCGCAGGGGCGGGCGTTTTTTGCGATGATTGGCATTGTGTCTGGCTCTGTAATCAACCTTTTCTTGGATCCATTCTTCATCTTTACGCTCAATCTCGGCATATCTGGCGCGGCAACATCCACACTGCTGAGTCAGGCGATAAGCCTTTCGGTTATGTTTGTAGCGTTGCGCAAGGAAGGAAGCCTTATCAGGCTCAAAATCAAGTATATATCCAAGATTGCGGGTGTGTATCTTTTGATATTGTCCACTGGGCTGCCCTCGTTGTTGAGGCAGGGCTGCAGCGCGTTGGCGACAGTATTGCTCAATCGTGCGGGCGCATGCTATGGCGACGCGGCTGTGGCGGCGATGTCGATAGTGGGCAAGATAAGTTTCTTGGCTGGGTCGGTTGTAGTTGGTTTTGGACAGGGATTCCAGCCAGTGGTTGGTTTTGCATACGGCGCGGGCGATTATGCAAGGGTCAAGAAGTCGTATTTCTTTTCACTGGCTGTGATGACTTCTCTCTTCCTTGTCAACGGCATATTGTGCGGAATGTTCCCGGAGCAAATTATGCGGCTGTTTAACGTTGAAAGTCAGGATGTTATCGAAATTGGCGCGTTCACTCTTGCGCTGTTTAGCTTTTCGATGCCATTCCAGACGCTCGTCATCCTTGCCAATATGTTGCTTCAAGTAACTGGGCAGAAGTTGCTGGCTTCCATGACATCGCTCATGCGCCAAGGAATTGTTTATATACCTTATATAATAGTGATGCCGCATTTCTTTGGATTGCGCGCCGTGCAGACCGTGCAGCCGGTGTCCGATATTGTTTCGGGCATATTCTGCGCGTTGGTGACGTGGCATTTCTTCAAAAGGAAATTGAACACATCTCCTAAATCCTAATTCCAATCAGCAACTGGTCGTCGAGCTGCGGGGCTTTGATTTCAGTGAGTCCGGCGAGAAATGCGCCGATGCGCCAATTATCTACCGATGATTCTATAATTTTCTTCTGGGCGGGTAGGTCGAAAAAAGACATCTCTGCCAATATATTTTGCAATTGCCGTGAGCCAAATTTTGTGATTCCGTCTTCGTGTCCAAACTGGTCGGAGATGCCGTCGGAGAATGCGTACACCATGTCGCCATTTTGGATGGCGATGTTGTGGTCGGTGAAAGTCTCGTTTTTGCGCATTGGATTGTGTCCGATGCTGATTTTGTCGGGCTTGTACTCGTATAACGTGCCGTCGCGGACGATGATGAGCGGGCGTTTGGCTCCGGCGTAGTCGATGGTCATCGAGTCGCGGTTGATGATAACCAATGCAACGTCCATACCGTCAAGGAAATACTGCTCATCGTCAAAAGCGAAAGATTTTATGAAGGCGGCTTTGAGCGATTCGAGGATTTCGGCGGCGTTGGACTGTGCCTTGCGCCTCACTATGTCGTTGAGCATTGATATTCCGTACATACTGAGCAATGCGCCCGGCACTCCGTGTCCCGTGCAGTCGGCAACGGCGAGATACGACTGACGCCCTATCTTGGCGCACCAATAAAAATCGCCTGAGACCACGTTGAGCGGCTGCCAGTAGATGAAATTTTCGCCTACAGCCTCGCAAAGTTTTTCCGACGTGACCATCACCGCCGTCTGAATGTCGCGGGCGATGTTGATGGAGTTCATCAGCTCTTGGTTGGTGGAGCCGAGGTCGTCGCGCTGCGCCTTGATGATGGAGCTCTGGTGCTGGATTTCGTCGGTCTGGCATAGGATTTCCTCATGCTGGAGGTTGAGCTCCTCGTTTGCCATTATGAGTTTGTCGGTAGATTGTTTGAGCTGGACATTGTGGCGGTTGCGCATGCGGAGGTAATGGAGGCTGGCAATTATGATGGCTATGCCGATAGTGAGCAGCACGAGCGAGCCGAGACTGACGATGGTGCTGATTATCTTTTTCTCTGCAAAATCCTGATCCCTGTCGTGCGCCTTGGATTGCAGGGCGTGGATACGTTTTTCGTATGCTGTGCGTGATTCCGATTTTTCGTAGTGGATGGCGGTCTCAAGGGAGTGGTTTTTGAATTTGTTGCTGTAGATGTTCCAAAAACAGTCGTACGCGTTCTTGTAATCTTTTTTGGCCTTGTAGTATTCGTACAATGCCATTTCGTATCCGTCCTTGTCGATGAAATTGGATGTGTCCTTGAGCAGCTGCCACGCCTTGTCGGGCTGTCCGCTAACGGCGAGATAGGAGGCGTAGTATGGGTTGTACGCCAGTTTTTCGAGGAGTTTGGCGTTGGTGGAGTCTATGGTTTTGCGGAGGATTTGGAGGTAGTCGTCGCAATGCTGGAGATATTGGCGGCGGTGGGCGGGCGCGAGCTCAATAGCCTCGATGTTGCTCGAAATCATCGAAATGCAGTAGTTGGAAATGCCGTTGGCGTCGCAGATTTTTTGGATTTCGCCCTTGTTGCCGTTGCATTGGTCTATGAGGCTCAGGGCTGCTGTGGTGTCGTGCCTTTTGAGTGCGTTTTTGATGTGGAGCGACTGAATGGTGAGCTCCTGCTCGCTTGTATTGGTGCGTCCGAGTTTGAGGGATGCATCGATGTCCTTCTTGAAATATGCTATCGCCGATTCGTACAGCTCCTGCTCAATGTACGCGATGGCGATGTTGTAGTAGATGTCAATGAGGTTGTCGTAATTTTCGGTTTGCTCTGCCACCTCCTGCGCCTGTTGGATGTACTCAAACGAGCCATCGAAGTCGTTTGCGCTGGACAGGAACGAACTAATGTTCATCAGCAGCGTCGATTTGGTATTGAGCAGGCTGATGGAATCTGGCGTCGAGGTGTTGAGCAGCGAGTCGGTGACTTCGAGCCCTTTGAACGACATGGCGAGGCCTTCGTCTATCTCGCCGTTGTTGCTTGCAAAATAGCCCGCGTACATATAGGCGATGACGATGTTTTTGGGCGGGCCGTCGGCTATCGAAAGGTCGAGGAAGGCGTATGAAATGTCCTTGCCGCTTTCCATTGTGGTGATGGTGTCGATAGCTTCCCGGAGCTTGCCAAACCTTGCATCGCGGTCGTATTGTGCCAATAATGCCCTGATGCTGTCCCGATGGCTCGTCGGCGTGTCCTGTGCGGAGGTCGCGGCGGGATGGATGGTCAGCGTCAACAATGTGAATAATATGGCAAACATTCTGGTCATAGGCGCATTATTTCACGCTTACAAAGTTATTGAATTGTTTTGAGAAGTACAAAAAAAATTTTTGGTTTCAAAAATAATTGTTACCTTAGCGGCGTTTTTACAAATAGATAAAGTAAACTAATTAAATTAAATTTTCGCTATGAAAAAACTTACATTCTGCCTTATGGCACTCGCAATGGCGGCTTCTACGATGTTTACAGCGTGTGGAGACGACGATGACGACGACAACAACAACAACAACGCTTTGGAAAAGATCAACTCGCTGTCTGCCTCAGTGAAAGATGGTTCTTTCTCAACAAGTGCTGCTGGCTTTTATCAGTCGGCAGGCTCGGAGAATACAGGCACAAGCGCACTTGGAAAAATCTTCTCTTCCGCCAACAACACCTACACGACGATAGCCGGCACAGAAAAGGGCAAGCAGCTCGCAATCTCCATCAATGGCACTACGACCGGCACTTACCAGCTCAGCGTTGCCTCCGATGAGACCGTCAACAACGCTCTCATCGACCTCCTTTCGGGCAAGTCTGCAAAGGAAATCGTAGCCGAAAGCGTAAAAACCGACGCGATGATCATCTATCGTTCCACCGGCGAGGCTGAAGGCGACGCAACATACTACTTTGCAACCGATGCCTCTGTTACAGTGAACTTTGACCTCGTCCTCTACTCCACAGGTACTTTCACCGCAACAATGAGGAACAAAGCCGGCGATACATTCAAGATTACCGATGGCAACTTCAAAGTGTTTGGCAGGCCAATCATGGGCAACAAAAACTAATCCGAGCAATTGGTAGTCGTATTACCAACAATATAAAAAGGAGCAACAAAAAAGTTGTTCCTTTTTTTGTATCAACGCTAAAAAACATTATCTTAGCACCGACAATTTGATTGACAACTTCAACACATCCAAACGTTATGAAAAAAATATCATTCTCCATCGCCGCGCTCGCATTTGCGGCTATGACGCTCGCCTCATCTTGCGTGATTGACAAGGACAAAGAGGACGAAGAAATCAAGAGCGACACCGATTTCCTCTACATCAGCGGCTCTCGCGTTGCAAGCAAAGACGGCACGTTGCCGGCAAATTCTTCGTGGAAAATAAGTCCAAATGTAGTCGCAAAGTCGAGCAAGACGGTGGACGACGACGCGGAGGCTACGGGCTTCAAAGGCAAAATCTCCGAAATTTTCAAGGATGCAACCTACAGAACGACCATTTATGGATTCAACGACAGCGAGTTTATGTCGATTACCTACAATGGCAAGGATAGCAAAGAGTATTCCTACACGCAGCAGATAGACGGCAGTGTGTCTCAGTTGTTGTTTGAATACATGGAAACCGGCTCATTGACCGAGGCGATGAAAGGCAAGTTTGATATTGAAGCGTTGATAATCTACAAGAGCGCGAAGAACGCCGACGCAGAGTCTGGCACCGTATGGATTTCGTCGGAATGTACCATCAATCCGTCTTCATTGCAGGTGAAAGGCGTTTCGTACATACAAGGCACATTCACAGCGAGGATGCAAAACAAGGCAGGCGACACGTTTATATTGTCGCCCGGCGCGTATTCCTGTTTGGGTTGGTAGGGGGTCTATGCCTTTGCCAATGCAAATACGCTGACGCGGGCTTCGGGCATTGTGTCGTGGATTTTTTGGGCGCAGACGAGCAGCGTGGAGCCTGTGGTGAATACGTCGTCAACAATCAGAAAGTGGCTGTGGGCGCACTCCCCTACCCTTTTGGCTGCAAAAATCTTGTCGGCGTTTTTGATGCGCTCGCTCCTGCCCATAAAAGTCTGTGTGGCTGAATTGACAGTCTTTTCCAAAATGTCTTCGCGGATTGGTATTTGCATTGCCTTAGACATTCCTGCTGCGATGCGCTCCGCCTGGTTGAACTCTCGGTGTTTGATTTTGTCGGGGTGCATCGGCACGGGCAGGATGTAGTCGGCGTCGGCAAATCGGTTGTAGTTTTTTAGCTCCAATGCCGCTATGTGACCAAGTTTGACGGCGAGCTCCGGCTGATGGTAATATTTGATGTTGTGCATGAGGTTTTGCGTCCATTCGCTCTTCTTGAATTGAAAGTAGCAGCAGCCGTATTCTATTTGGACGCTTTCGCGGAAAAATACTTCTGTGACATAATTGTTGTCGTGTTTGTAGTAGTTCACTGTAGGAATCCCCATCAGGCAGTCGGAACAGACGAGATGTTCGTAGCTTGCCAATAGACGATGACCGCAGCCGAGGCACGTGTGCGGCCATGCAAGGTCTATGAGGTTGCTTGCTGCATTTCTGATTATGGATGGGAATATGTTCATTGTCAATGGCTAAAGATTGTCGTAATATCCGCTGTCCCTTGACGTTCCGTCTGGCAATAGTGTTGCCTTCCAGCGTTTGTGCGACCAAAGCCAAGTCTCTGGCTGATTGCGCATTACTTCTTCAAGTTTAGACATATACTTCTGCGTGATTTCGCCTTTTTCGCATTTGGACGGGTCTTCTACTATCATAGATACGTAGCAGCGGTAGTAGCCGCGCTTCACGCGACGGATTTCCATAAAAATTACGGGTAGGTCAAAGAGTTTGGCGTAATTCTCGATGCCAGGCAGGCAGGCTGTCTTGATGCCGAAAAAGTCCACCCAGTAGGAACGCTTCATGTTTGTGCTGTTTTGGTCGCCAGCCATACAGAATCCCGTGGGCTGTTTTTCCCTCATACCGAATGCAAAACGGGTCTTCTCTATCGGGCAGAAGTGCGTGCCACGCTGTTCGCGGCATCTTACGGTGAAATTGCTGATGTATGGATTGTTGAGCGGCTTGAATATCGCGCAGAATTTGTGCTTGTGTTCGTACTTGACGGTCTGTGTGGTCCACTCCCAATTGCCGTGGTGTCCCATCGCAACAATCATCGACTTGCCTTCCGCGTACAATCGTTCAGGGATGGAAAGGTCGTCATAGACAAGGTGTTTGCGGATTTTTTCGGCGGGATATGTGTAGCCCTTGAGGCTCTCCATAAAGAGGTCCACCATATATGAGTAGTATTTCTTCTTGATTTCGTCGCGCTCCTCCTTCGACTTCTCCGGGAAACAGAGCGAGAGGTTTTTGTCAACAACTTTCACCCTGTACTTGAACACTCTGAAAATCAGAAAACTTATCACGTCCGACTCAAAGTAGAGCAGCCAGAATGGAGTGATTCTGAAGCCGAAGATAAACATCCTGTAAAACAGGTAGCCGATGTATTGGAAAAACTTTTTCATTGTGTCTCCATTAGTTATGTTGGGTTTTTGAATATTCTTTGTACAATTGGTTGATGATGAGGCAGAGGTCGTAATCGTTTTTGCTCAAGATGAAATCGCGGTCGAGCCTGAAGTGTTCGATGAACTTCGTTGCCTCCTCGTGCGACATGCCAGTAAGCTCCGCCACAATGGACGGATTGTATTTTTCGTATGCCGCCTGGTTGAGCTCCTCCTGACGCTTGAACTCCGCAATTTTCTGCTCCGCCTTGCGACGTTTTCTCGCAGCGGGGTCGAATGAAATGCCCACTCCAAGCGTGCCACGGCGCAGCTCCTGGAGTTCGCGGACGTCGATGATGTTGTTTTTCCATGTATCGATGGTCTTGACGTAATACGGCTCCTCCTTGATTGGCACTTGTTCGTAGTCGTAGAGGAACGACCTCCACCTCTCCGCATACACGCTTATGGTGGAGAGTTCGTAAAGGCGTGGTTGCAATTCGATGTCGCCTATCTCCACTACATGTTCGTCCTCGTCAATATTGAGATTGCGGATAGAAAACCCCGTTATCTCGTAGCCAAGGCACGAAATTTTTACCGTGTCCTGGCGCATCATGAGCATCCTAAAACGACCTTCGGTGTCGCTTATGCACGCCGACGACCTGTTGATATTGACTACATGCGCAAACTGCACCACCTCGCCGTCTGTGTTCACAAGCGTGCCGCGCACCTCATAGACCTTGTGGTCTTGTCCGAGAGCCGACAGTCCGATGAGTAGCATCACAACTGTCAGTATTGCTGTCTTTTGAATGAATGTGTGTATCACTTTGGTTGAATACTGTGTTTTGTTGACGGCAAATTTAGGAATTAGAATCTGCATCAAAAAATTTTTTAGATATGTTTAACAAAAGATTATGACAAAATATATTTTGCTATGTGGAACATTATGTATAAATTTGGCATCAAAAACATCAAGACAGATTATGACAGACTTTAAACATGATATAAAGGTTGCCGAAAGGCATTATCGCGGCCGCATCATTGAGATGGCTGGCGGCATACCCGATGAAGACGAGGACGACGAAGACGAGGAATTTGACAACAACAAGAACAATTCCAACTCCAACAACAACCAAAACGGCTCGCAAAACACCGGCAGCACTGAGACTCCGGTGCTCGACAATTTTGGCACCGACCTCACCAAAGCGGCGGAGGAAAACCGTCTCGACCCCATTGTGGGGCGCGCCAAGGAAGTGGAGAGGCTTGTGCAGATATTGAGCCGTCGCAAAAAAAACAACCCCGTGCTCATCGGCGAGCCGGGCGTGGGCAAGTCGGCTATAGTGGAAGGCCTTGCTATCAAGATAGCGCAAAAGCAAGTGTCGCGTGTATTGTACGGCAAGCGCGTGGTCTCGCTCGATATGGGCGCGATAGTGGCTGGCACCAAATACCGCGGACAGTTTGAGGAGAGGATGAAGTCAATCATCAACGAGCTTTCGCACAATAAGCACGTCATCATCTTCATCGACGAAATCCACAACATCGTTGGTGCGGGCAATAGCGGCGCACTCGACGCGAGCAATATGCTCAAACCCGCCCTTGCGCGTGGCGAAATCCAGTGCATAGGCGCAACGACGCTCGACGAGTACCGCGAGACCATAGAGAAGGACGGCGCATTGGAACGCCGTTTCCAAAAAATCATCGTGGAACCGACTACCGTGGAGGAGTCCATTGAAATCCTCAACAAAATCAAGGACAAGTACGAGAGCCATCACAATGTCAATTACACCCCCGAGGCGATTGAGGCGAGTGTAAGGCTTTCTGACCGTTATATCAACGACCGCTGCCTTCCCGACAAGGCGATAGACGCAATGGATGAGGCTGGTTCGCGTGTCCACATCACCAAAATCCGTGTGCCGGAGCGCATCGACGAACTCGAAAAGCAGATTCAGGGTATCAAGGAGGAGAAGTTGAAGGCCGTGGACAGCCAAAACTTTGAGCTTGCGGCAAGTTTCCGCGACAAGGAGAGCGAGCTCAACAAAATCCTCGACGCCGAGCAGCAGAAGTGGGACAAGGAACTTGCCCAAAAACGCGACACCGTAGATGAAAGCAACATCGAGGAGGTGATTGCGATGATGAGCGGCATACCTGTGACGAGGATTGCCGAGGCTGAGGGGCAGCGTCTGCGCAAGATGAAAGACGCTCTCAAGGGCAAGGTCATCGGTCAGGATGAGGCTGTTGACAAGGTGGTGAAGGCCATACAGCGCAACCGCATTGGTCTCAAAGACCCAAACCGTCCCATCGGCACGTTCATTTTCCTCGGTCCGACTGGCGTGGGCAAGACGCAGCTCGCCAAAATCCTCGCCGAATACATGTTTGACAGCAAGGACGCGCTCATCCGCATCGATATGAGCGAATATATGGAAAAATATTCGGTGTCGAGGCTGATAGGCTCCGCGCCGGGCTACATCGGATACGAGGAGGGCGGACAGCTCACCGAAAAAGTTAGGCGCAAGCCGTATTCGATAGTACTGCTCGACGAAATCGAAAAGGCGCATCCCGACGTTTACAACATCTTCCTGCAAGTATTTGACGACGGCAGGCTCACCGACGGCGGCGGACGCACCATCGATTTCAAGAACACTATTATAATAATGACGTCCAACATCGGAGCCCGCGACATCCAAAACTATGGACACGGACTTGGATTTGGCAGTAGCAACGACAATTCCGACGACACCAACAAGGCAATTGTTGACAAGGCCCTCAAAAAGACATTCTCGCCGGAGTTCTTGAACCGTATCGACGACATTATCACCTTCAATTCGCTCTCCCGCGACAACATCCACAAGATCATCGACATTGAGCTTGAAGGACTTTTCAAGCGCATTGCCGAGCACAAGTACCAGCTCACGCTCACCGACAAGGCGAAGGACTTCCTCACCGACAAGGGCTACGACCCGAAGTTTGGTGCAAGGCCGCTCAAACGCGCCATCCAGAAGTACCTTGAGGACGAACTCGCCGAGCTTCTCCTCGAAATAGAAGTCAAGGAAGGCGACGAGATAGTGGCTGATGTAAGCGAAGACGGCGAAAAGTTAAACCTTCAATGCATTAAGAAAAATGATTGATTTGACATACCTCAATGACATCACCGATGGCGATGTAGCGACCAAGAAGCAGTTGATAGAGCTATTTTTCACGCAGGCTGATGAAATCAAGCAGCGTTTTATCATTGCGGAGCTGTCGGACGATACGGACGAAATAGGCCGCACGGCGCACATCGCCAAATCCACCACCCGTGTAATGGGTCTCAACGACATAGCGGACAGGATGGAGCAGTTGCAACGGATGGCAGAAAACAAAGAAACGCCGGATCAATATCCGGCGTTGATAAAGTTTTACCTCGACAATATTCCTACTGCCATCGAGGAATTGAAGGCTGAAATTGCCAAATTGCCGTAGAGACGCAAAATTTTGCATCTCTACAATATCCTAATATCGCTTGACGGCAATGAATTCGCGTGCGGTGATTGTATTGCGCTCGGCGATGTAGGTGGCGTATTGCTCGTCAAAATGTGTGCGGCTGCATACGGCGTCGTCGTATTTGCCTATGGACGCCAATAGAAGCTCCGTCACTTCGCGGACGGCGTGCCTCTCCCCTATTTGTCCAGTTACGTAATCAGCCAACTTGTTGTTTTTGACGTAGTTGGCGAACATTGGCGATGCGTCGCACCTTACTTGAAAACGCAACCCGCACTGCTCG
>JAFXMJ010000058.1 GCA_017530465.1 Bacteroidales bacterium | reverse complement strand
GCTGACAATATTGTGTCGTCGATGTCGTTGATAGGCGAGGAAATCCGTACTAATGCTGAGATGACTTCCAAGGCAAGCAAGATTACGCACAAGGTAATGGATGACATCGATACCATCAAAGATGCTCAAGAAAAAAGTTACAAGGCGGTTAAGGACATTTCTGAAAAAATCGATATTATCAACGATATTGCTTTCCAGACCAACATTTTGGCACTTAATGCAGCTGTTGAAGCAGCCCGCGCTGGCGAGCATGGAAAGGGTTTTGCCGTGGTTGCCGCCGAAATTCGCAAACTTGCCGAAAAGAGCAAAAATTCTGCAAATGACATCATTGCTGGAGCAAAGACCAGCGTGGATGCTACTGCAAAATCTACCGAATTGATCAACAATATTTTGCCCGACATCAACGAGTGCGCCTCGCTTATTGAAATGGTGGAAATGTCGGCAGACAATCAAAATAATACGATTCAATCTATTGATATGTCTATCAAGGAGTTGAACTCGTCGATCCAAGGCAATGCTGCGGCAAGTGAGGAACTCGCCGTAAGCGCACAGGAACTCAACAATCAGGCGGAGGGATTTAGGAACAGCGCGGGAGTGTTTAAATTTTAATTATTGCAATAAAAAAAGTCCAAATCACAGAATTTTGTGGTTTGGACTTTTTTGTAACATTGAGGTTTCTTATTTGGCGACTGTCAAGTGCATTCCGCAGATTGTCAGGCCGTTGGTCTTGGCGAAATCGAGGATTCTCTTGCGCGAGGCAATTGCTTTTTCCTTGTCGCCGTCAAAATTGGGACAATACTCAGGGTACTTCAATTGCAATGCAAGGGCGTGCATCAAGTCGCCAATAATCAGCAAATTACCTTTTTGGAATGCGGTGTGTCCGGGCGTGTGTCCCACGGCGTCAATCGCCAAAACATCTTCGGGCAGTTTGTCGCCAAAATTGAACACGTGAATTTTGTCGCCGTATTTTTCAAACATCTTGACAGCCTGTTCGCCTTTGCCGAGGTCGGACTCCTTCTCCAAACGCGAAACATAAACCTCCGCATTTGTGAAAACTTTTTCGCCGTCTGCTTTCAACATTCCGCCAATGTGGTCGCCGTGGAAATGCGTAATATACACATAATCAATCTGTTCGGGCGTTACGTTGATTTTGGAAAGTTCGTTGAGGAGTTGACCATTCCTCGACGGGCCCAATCCTGCGTCAAAGAGAATCGTTTTGCCGTTAGTCTTTATCAGATAGGCACTTATGGACGACGGCATACCGTCAGGCATATTGACATCCTTTTTGACATCCTCAGGAACGTTGCCAAAGAGGTCAAACGGGAATTTGTTGTCGCCCTCGTTGTCTTTGAGCCAATAGAGCGTGAAACCGTCAAAGGCTTTCTCCTTTGCGTCAAGAAACTTGTAATCAGACTGTTGCGAAGTCTCCGCATTGTTTTGCGCGGTGGAATTGTTTTGCGCATTGTTTTGCGTGCTGCCACCGCAGCCCGCAAGCGCAATCGCCGTCATTGCGGCTACAAATAGTTTTTTCATCATTTTATTAATTATGTTTATTAATTAGACTAATGACGGGCGCAAAAGTAAAAAGAGATTTATTGTTTTCCAAAAAATAATTATCTTTGCAGTACGAAATAATTAATGAAAATGGATACTAACAACAAGATAATCAAGATAATAGCCCGTGGGAGTCGTCTCTCGAAAATCCAAGTGGAGGAGTTTAAGAAAAAATTTCCTGAAATCCGCTTTGAGACGGAATATGTTTCGTCTTTTGGCGACAAAAACCAAGAAATTTCGCTCCTTAACGGCGAGGCTCCCGACGATATGTTTACACGCGAACTCGACCGCGCAATCATCGACCGCCGCGCCGACATCGCCGTACATTCAGCCAAGGATTTGCCGCAAAATCTCAATCCGCAAATCCGCGTTGTGGCTCTGTATGAGGCGTTTGACAAGACTGATTCGCTCGTGAGCCGCGACAACATCAAACTCGCCGACCTTCCCGCCGGCAGCAAAATTGGCACGAGTTCGCCGCTCAGGAAAAAGGAACTTCTCGCCCTGCGTCCCGACCTCGAAATCGTTGGCATCCGTGGCTGCATCGAAGACCGCGTGCAACAAGTTCGCAGCGGCAAAATCGACGCGGCAATCGTTGCAACTTGCGCACTCAAACGCCTCGGAATGGAAAACGAAATCGCTGAAATCCTGCCTTTTGCCACGCATCCGATGCAAGGACGATTGGCGGTAACAGGCAGGGCGGACAACGATTTGATATTCAAGATGTTTAGTCGTGGTTCGATACTATGAAAACTCTTTACACAGGCGCAATTTGCCCCAATCCCGAATATCTGCACACGCCGTTGATTGAGATTGTTGCTTTGGACGACAATAGCCAATTAAAATCGGCAGTTGAACGGTTGCAAGAGTTTGATTACTTGCTATTTACGAGTAGATTTGCCGTGAAATATTGGGCGGAGGCAGGCGGAGGTTTCGTTGTTGAAAACGTAGTTTCCATCGGAACAACAACTTCGGCGACGTTGGGCAAATTGGGCGTCCAAAATATCAATCAACCCGAAATAGATGATTCTTACGGCGTAATTGATTGGTTTACGACACGGAAAAAAGGCAAAGTTTTGATACCACGCAGCAACATCGCACTGCCAATAATTCCCGACGGATTGAGGGCGTTAGGCTTTGACGTTGAAACAATTACAGCCTACAAAAACCAAATGCCCGCGAATCCAATAAAGGTAAATCTCGACGACGTTGACAAGATAATTTTCACGTCGCCAAGCACCGTGGATAATTTCGTGCGGCTCTACGGCGAGATACCGAAAGGAAAGATTTTGGAGACGCGGGGTGTGGTAACGGAAAAAAGGTTGGCAGAGAGAAAAGAATTTAACAACGAATGAAACAAATTTAAACGAAATTGCCGACGTTATGTAGAGACGTAGCGCGCTACGTCTCTACTACAAATGAAACAAATACAAATCAATATGAACCATACAATTCGCAAAATAAACGACCACGAAATTCCGATTCTTGACGAATTTCTTTATGAGGCGATGTTTTTGCCGGAGGGGGTGGAACCACCGTCGAGAGATATTATATATC
>JAFXMJ010000544.1 GCA_017530465.1 Bacteroidales bacterium | reverse complement strand
GATGCGCTTGATGACGGGGCGCGATTTGATGCGCGATGTTGCGTCGTCCCAACCGCCATAGAAACATCCCCACGAACAGAATGCGCGTCCCAACAATACTGCCGCCACAAATACGATTACAAGCATCGAGGAGATTGATGCGTAGCCATCGCTAAGGCTGCCGCTGAATATTATGGTCTGCTTGATTGCCGCCGGGATTATCACCATCGTGGTCACAATGTGGCAGAACGGGATGTCGCAGTTGTAGATTGTGGTGGTGTCGTAATTGATTGACCCTCTGATTTCTATCAAATTGGACATAAAACCTACCGCAAACAATACCGCCGAGGCACCGAAGGCGATTGCGCGGTATCGGTCGGTCTTGCCCTTGTAGAGCATCAAGAAGAAGATTAGCGTGAAGAACGCCGTGTTGACTATCCACGCCAACGCCTGTGCGGTGTCGGCAAATGCGAAGTTGCCCTGCGTGGAGAATACCACGATTATCAGGAACATCGGCAACGTTGCCAAGATGCTCCGGGCAGTTTTCCCTGTTGTTTTGTACCTGTTTTCCATAATTTGTTGATTTATTGATTTGTTGATTTGGAGATTATAGCATCAATTTGATTGCATTGTAGAGATAGACGCAAGCCATAATTGCGGCGGCGTAGTGTCCGATGATTTTGAAGACGGCTTTTTGTCGCGAGAGTCCTATGAGCGGCACGGGCAAAAAGTACGGCAATGTCCCGAGGAAAAACATTGTGAACGAGACGATTATCCGTCCAAACGACCCCGCCTCCGCGCTTTGTATCACCAACGACACAAACGGCGGACACAATGTTACCGAAGTTATGAATCCCAATGCTATCGGCAGTAGGTATTCGTTACTTTTTAGGAACGTGCGCAAACGCTTGTGTTTAAGTGGGTTGATGCACTTGCTTGAAAGTTTTCCTGCGGCAAAGAGTATCATTATAATAGCAAGTAAGATTTGCGTTGCTATCATAACAATTCTATTGGATACGACGTCGTAAATCGCCGCCGAAAACAATGCCGTGAGCGCGGCGGCTATCAAATACGCGAGCCACCGTCCCGACAGGAACACCGCCACAAATTTTGCCGACTGCGCCACCGTGGAGCGTCTGCCCATAAGTATCGGGACCACCCCCGGAAGGCAGACTGAGATGCAGGCTATGCCGCTGCTTAATCCCAATATAAATGCTGATAAATAATCCATATCGCTTTTGTTTTAATCATTTTTCTTTTGCAAAATAACGATGGATTTTTCAAGTGTGCAATAGGGAGGGACGCATTACAAGGCTATGAGGGACGGAAATGCGATTTTGGGACGAATGGCGGGGGCGGAGGGACGAATGACGAGGAAAAAATTGGATGAGGGAGATTTTTTTTGACGATTAACAGCAACTAAAACGGCAGGTCGTCGTCAAAATTGGTTGACGCGACTACATCATCGTTGGTACGCTTGACATTTGACGGGAAGCCTTGTGGCAACCTCAGTTTGCTGATGAAGTCAAGCATCTTGTCGTATTGTTTTACCCTTGCCGCATCAAGCATCTTGTTGGCGTTTTTGATGCAGGCATCAATTACTTTTTGATCCATAATTAATGATGTTTTCATTTCCGTTTACATTTGTCCCTCCGCCCGCTTTCGTTGCGGTTAGAAAAGTTACACAAAGGTAGAAAAGTTTTTCAAAAACAATCGTGTTTTATTAGAAAAAAATGCGTTTTGCCGTAGAAATAATAATTTCACCCCTCAAAATACCCCAACACCTCGGCGATATACGTCCTCGACACCGGCACGGTGGCATCACAATCTTTTATCTTCAATTTGTAACCCGCAGACGACGAGCCGAGGATGCCTTCAACGCTTTGCATATTGACGAGGAAGGCTCGGTGGCAGCGGATGACGTGTCCGCAGGGTTTCAATTGGTTTTCCAACGTGGTGAGGGTGGAGCGGAGTACGGACGTGCCGGCGGCAGTGGTGATTTTGCAGTAGTTTTTGTCAGATTCTATATAAAGAAGTGTGGCGGGGTCGATGGGATAATCGAGATTTTTGGGTGCGGCAGATGTCGCGGCGGTTTGTAGAGACGCAAAATTTTGCGTCTCTACGTTGGGTGTGGATTCCGGTGCGGGTTCGTGTTGTTGCGTCGTCTTTTGCGACAGGCGGGCGTTAATCTGTTGGATGCGTTCGAGTTCGCGGCGGAGTTGGACGTTGTTGAAGGCAAAATAAACGCCCAAAAGCAAAATTGATATAATTATCGTCTGCCAAATCGCCGCCCAAAGCATCGACAACGCCGGGATGTCGGGGTTCAAAAACTTGAAATACCAAAAGTTGCCAATCATTATCAACAATACCGACAACAAATACGCGGAGATATTCTTGCCGTTGGAAAAACGACCTTCCTCCACCTCGGTCTTGTAAATGCGGTGCATAATGGCTGTTGGAATCACCGAGCCGACGTAGGTAATTGCAAGAAAACCAAGTAGATAAAAGTATTTCTCGGCAGGCCCATCGTTGATGCCGAAGGGTTGCAAAATCACCAATATCAAATACACGGACACCGCCAATGCCAACGCCATAATGTGGTAGTTGGTATTGACGGCGTACGCGGGGGCGGCGAGGTAGGCCTTTATGTTATCGAATAGCGACATATTGGGTGTGCCATCTATTTGTCATCGTCTTTGCTCCCCTTGAATTTCAACTTGAACGCCAGCAACAGCGACGGCAGGAAAATCAAATTGGTGAACATGGCGACAAAGAGCGTTATCGAAACTAACAAGCCCAATGCTATCGTGCCGCCAAATTGCGACGCGCAGAACATCAGGAAGCCGCAAAGGAGAATTATCGCCGAGTAAATGATGGAAACGCCGGTCTCCCTCAACGCCTCGTCCACCGACTTGGGAATGTCGCCGTTGTGATGCTCTATCGCCTGACGGAATTTGGTGAACAGGTGGATGGCATTGTCAACGGAAATACCAAAGGCGATATTGAACACAAGAATCGTACTTGATTTCAACCTGATGCCGCAGTAGCCCATTATCGCAGCCGTTACAATCAACGGTATGAAATTGGGGATAATGCTGATAATCACCATCTTCCAACTCTTGAACAGCCACATCATACACAGCGAAATCAAGACAATCGCCAGTACCAACGACTGCACAAGGTTGTCAATCAGTTTTGCCGAGCCGAGTGCAAAGACCACCGATGTGCCTGTTACGTCGGTCTGCACCTTTTCGGGCGGGAAATAATGATGTATTATGTTGGTGATGCTGTCGGTAACTGTTACCATACGAATAGTGCCGACGTCGGCGATGCGCAGTTGAATACGTGCGCGGGAGAATGTGGTATCCACCATCGCCGACATAATGCCGCCGCCCGCTCCTGTCATCTGCGATTGCGAGCCTTTCAGGTAGTCGCTGATGGTGATGAACTCGGTCTGCATCGGGAGTTCATAAAAATCGTTGTTGCCGTTGTAGTAGGCGCGTTTGATGAGTTTCAAGGCGTCAACGAGCGACGTGCCGTGCGAAAGGCAGTTGAACGACGTCAACGAATCCTCAATCGCCTCGATTTTCTTGATAGTTTTGAGGTCGAGGAGGCCTTTTTTCTTCTTGGTGTCAATCGAAATTTCCAACGGAAGTATGCCGCCCATCTCTTTCTCAAAATATTTGAGGTCGGCGTAGATTGCATTGTCTTCGGGAAGGTCATCTACTTGGAAACTCTCGTTGTGTATCAATTTCATTCCAATAATTGCAACCACCACCAAAATCACCGTGGCGATGAATACGGCGGCGCGTTTGTTTTCCACGAGGTAAACGAACTTCTCAACAATCTTGTGAACAAACTTGGTGTCAAGATGTTTGAGTTCCTTTTCGGTAGGCTCAGCCACATAACTGAATATCGACGGCACCATCAGTACCGAGAGGAAAAACATCGTTATAATGCCCAATGTAGCCACCAATCCAAATTCCATCAGCATTGCGTTGCCCGTAATGAGGAAGGTAGCAAAACCCGCCGCCGTGGTAAGGTTGGTCATAAATGTTGCCTTGCCGACTTTGGTGATTACGTCGTGAAGTGCGCGCTCTTTGTCACGATATTCGCGGTACATCACGTGGTACTTATTGAGGAGGTAGATGGTATTTGGGATGCCAATTACTATCATCAACGGCGGCAACATTCCGCTCATCATTGTCATTTCGTAACCAAAGAGAGCCATTATCGCCATAGTCCAAACGACGCCCACCATCACTATCAGGACGGCAAACACCGTGGTCTTTGCGCTGCGGAAAAACGCCAAGAAGATTATCGCAACGATAATTAGCGACAATATCGCAAATATAATCAGCTCGTCCCTTACCATAAACATCGTCTTGCTTCTGATGTGCGGCAGACCCGAAATGTGGCTCTTGATATTGTATTTGCCGGTGAAACCATATACAAGTTTCTCCATATCGGCAATCATAATATCGCGCTCCTTGTGGTTGATGACCTCGGGGTCGCAGGTGAGTGCCATCACGTAGCAATTATTGTCGGTATATAAAAGCCTCTCGTAGAAAAGGAAGTCTTTCACAGCCTTAAACATCGAATCCAACTCAGCCTGCGTATTGGGCTTAGGGTCAAAGATTTTGTTGATGACAAACTTTTTCTCGGCGGTGTCCTTGGCAAGTGTGATTGCATTGGCGTAAGAAAGCACCGACTTGATGCCAATTACGTTTTTGAGGCTGTCTTGGAGCGTCAAGAGGTCGTTGAACTTGTCTAACCTGACAAAATCCTTGTCCTCGAAGGCGACCACCATCATAGAGCCGTCCTCGCCAAATGTCTTCTTGAAATCGAGAAACCTCACATACGCCGAATCCTTCTCGTTGAGCAACAACGCCGACGTATATTTCATACGGAGGTTTTTCATATTGTAGCCCATAAACACCGTTATGATGCCTATCACAATGAGGATTGTGCGCTTATTTCGTAATATAAAGTCCGCTACTTTGTTCCACATAGTTTTTGATTTGTTGATTTGTTGACTTGTTGATTTAGTGATTTGTTGATTTGATGATTTGTTGATTTGATGAATTGTTGATTTATTGATTCCTCATTAAATCTCTCCTCTTTCCTCAACAAATCTTTCCTCAATAAATCGTTAATTCATCTTCACCGAGACGCTGCCGATGTTTCTGCCGTCGCAGAAGAGATCCGCCTGATAGACTCCGCCGCTGAGCACTTCGCGCGAGATAGCGTAAATCGTCACGGGCTGTGCCTTGCCGTCGTAGTTGATGGTCTTCTTGCCAGAGTAGGCGATGTCGCTGCCCTGATACTTGAAGAAGCCGGTGTTTTCGTTTTTGAGGATTTCGCCGTTGGGCTTCACGAGGCGCAGGTAAACGTCTTTTTCGCCGGTCTTGGTCATTTCGTTTTCGTTGATG
>JAFXMJ010000057.1 GCA_017530465.1 Bacteroidales bacterium | reverse complement strand
GGCTAAGGGCATCTATTTCGTCGAAAAATTCCTCGTGGCGCGTCGTCTGATGTATTGGCAGGTGTATCTGCACAAAACAGTTGTCGCTGCGGAAGAAATGTTGAAGGCGATTATCAGCCGTGCCAAAGAGTTGATGGGCAAGGGCGTGGATTTGTTTGCCTCGCCGTCGTTAAAATTCTTCCTCACCCATAATGTTACCGAAAATGCACTTTATTATAAGTACGACGGACTGACCCCGTTGGATTATTTTGCGCAGTTGGACGATTCCGACATTGTGTCTGCCATCAAGGTTTGGCGCAGTGCCGACGATTATGTACTCTCCAATCTTTGCAAAAGGCTCATTGACAGGCGATTGTTTAAAATAGAGGTCTCCAACATTGAAATCAGTGACAACCGCGTGGGCGAAATCAAGGCTCTTATGCGCGAGCGCAAAACCGTGCCGGAGAAGTACATCGACAATTTTGTTATCACGGGTGCGCTCTACAACAAGGCCTACTCGCGCAACCACACCGACGCCATCAAGGTGATACACAAGGACGGCACCATCCAAGAAATCGCCGCCGCCTCCGATATGGCCAACGTCTCCGCAATGAGCAAGACAGTAAAAAAGTTTTTCGTTTGCTACGCGGTGTAAACCGTTGTTATAGGAACCTAATCAGTTGTATTGTCAATCCATTGTTTAAGGAACTCGTCGGAAGTAACAATGCTGATTGTGTCCTTCGGAAAGTGTTTTGCATTGCGGGTGATTATAGTTTCACATCCGGCGGATTTCGCAGAGTAGTATTGCGTTATGTCCTCAATGTCAGATGATTCTGTATTGAGTGCCGAAAGAAATTCTGTATTTGTAACAGGGGAAACGTGGATTATTTGTGTCAAGAGTTTTATACTTTCTACCGCTTGGCATAGCCAATGGCCTTCCGTATTACATAAATGCAGTTCAAGAATGAAATAGACGAGGTATATAATATTATTTTTTGTTTTGCTCCAAGGTCTATTACGTTTGCCGCAGCCTTAAAGAACGGTTCACGCTGTTCCAAAAAGTCTATGATGACGTTTGTATCCAAAAATATCCGTTTCATCTTTCAAATTTTTCGTTTAGATATTCCGTCTTCGCGTCAATCCCATTCAAATCTTCGGAGTCGGATGCGTTGCCGTTGGATTTTGCAATCCCTGCGAGTTGTCTTACGATTGGTGAAAGTTCCGACACCTCTTTCATTACGTATTTTTTGCTTGATTTTTTGGCTTTGCCTTTTTTCAGAAGTCCCGTCAAAAAGTCCTCTACAAGTTGGCTGATGGAAATATTGTTCTCCATAGCATAACTTGCTGCAAAATCGTAGAGTTGGGTATTAATAGAAATTGTATTCATTGTTCCGTAATTGTTGGTTACTACACTGCAAATTTATACCATAAATCAAAAAATACAAAATTTTTTACAAAAAAAACTTCCCGAAATTTTTTTTTCTTTCTCACTTTATCACGTTTTTTTTGTTATTTTGCACAGAATTATATAGTTTTGTGCAAAATTACTTTTACTATGGAATTTACAGCAAAAATGTTAGCCGACTTGCTCCACGGCACTGTGGACGGCGACGAGAATATAAAGGTGTCTTCCTTCTCAAAGATTGAGAAAGGCACGCCGGGAAGCCTCACCTTCCTGTCAAATATGAAATATGTGCAGTACATCTACACTACCAAGGCATCTATTGTGTTGGTAAACAGCGACTTCAAGCCCGAAAAGCCAATCGAGGCAACCCTCCTCCGCGTACCCAACGCATACGAGGCTCTCGCACAACTTATGCAGATGTACAATGCCGCCATCGCCTCGCGTCCGCAGGGCATCGAGCAACCGTGCCACATCGCGGAAGGCGTTGAAATCCACGACGATGCATACGTCGGCGCATTTGCGTACATTGCCAAAGGTGTTACCGTGGGCAAAAACTTCCTTTGCTACCCGCAGGTCTATATCGGCGAAAACGTTACCATCGGCGACAACGTTACCCTCTATCCGGGCGTCAAGATTTACCACGGATGCGTCCTTGGCAACAACGTAACTCTCCACGCTGGCTGTGTGGTAGGCAGTGACGGATTCGGATTTGCGCCCAAGGCCGACGGCACATTCGACAAGATTCCGCAGATTGGCAACGTGGTAATCCAAGACGACGTGGAAATCGGCGCAAACACCACCATCGACCGCTCCACAATGGGCAGCACCGTCATCGAGAAGGGCGTAAAACTCGACAACCTCATCCAAGTAGCCCACAACTGCGTCGTAGGCAGCAACACCGTGATTGCCGCACAGGTAGGACTCGCGGGCAGCACCATCTTGGGCAAAAATTGTTTTGTGGGCGGACAGGCTGGATTTGCCGGACACATGACCGTGCCCGACAATTGCACCTTTGCGGCCAAGACCGGCGTCACCCACAAAATCACCGAACCCGGCACATACGTTGGCTCTTACGTGATGCCCAAGACCAAATTCTTCAAGGCGCACGTCCTCTTCGGACGCCTGCCCGAAATCTACAAAGACCTCGAAGACCTCAAAAAGTTGGTCGCAGAAATGAAACAAAACGAAAACAATAAATAACCCAAAATGTCAGAAAAACAGAAAACCATCAAGCAGGACAGCGTGACGCTCAGCGGATTCGGTCTGCACACGGGCGTTAAAGTAAACCTTACATTCAAGCCCGCCGACGTGAACACCGGCTACCGATTCCGTCGCATCGACCTCGACGGTCAGCCCGAAGTACGCGCCGTTGTTGAGAACGTGGCGGACACCTCGCGCAGCACCGCCCTCGAAGAAAAAGGTGCGCGTGTAGGCACTGTGGAGCACGTTTTGTCGGCTGTCTATGCGCTTGGCATCGACAATATTATTATAGAGGTTGACGCGCCCGAAACCCCGATTCTCGACGGCAGCGCGGCAAAGTTTGCAAAGGCAATCTTGGACGCGGGCATCGTGGAGCAAGAGGCTGAAAAACAATACTTTGAACTCCGTGACAATTACAAATACACCAACGCCGAGAAGGGCATCGAAATACTTGCTTTTCCCGACAACGCGCTGAGTTTCAATGTAATGGTTGATTACAACTCCGCCGCCCTCGCGCAGCAGTTTGCCTCCTTCGACTTCAACGGCGAATATGTGAAGGAAATCGCGCCCTGCAAGACATTCGTTTTTGCATCGGAACTCGCCTTCCTCGCCCAAAACAACCTTATCAAAGGCGGCTCTTTGGACAGCGCGCTCGTAATCATCGACCGCGACTTCCCGCAGGCTGAACTCGACAAACTCGCCGACCTCCTGAACCGTCCGCACGTCAGCGCAAAGGGTCAGGG
>JAFXMJ010000543.1 GCA_017530465.1 Bacteroidales bacterium | reverse complement strand
GTCAGACGGTTTTATCTCCACAAGATTAGGCGTGTAAGTATAATCCGAAATGCCTTCGAGATTGGTTTTCAAGATATTATGGTCAATATGACAACCTTGCGACACAGCCTTTATAATATGCCCAATCGGGAAACCGTATTTGATTACGTTGCCGCCCTCAGGAATATCCACAACGGCGAATTTGTGTCCCGCCGGAATGTCGTCTTTGAGCACAAAACCCCCATTCAAGTCGATTTTTGAACCAGCCTTGATTGGCGACAGAGCCACCGAAACATTGTCGGCGGGGTTAATTTGAATGTATTTTGACATTTTGTTAGTCGTTTTATTGGCGCAAATATAGTAAATTTTCCGCGAATGGCAGCACTATGCTATTTTTTATAGTTAACGCTGTCCCAACGTCTTGTTGTCCCGAAAAAACAGATATAAAATCGCGCCCTTCGCCGCCGGAATGCCCGAAGAAAGCATCCCGCTGAAAGACATTATGCAGCATTTGAAAGCGGATTTTGCAGCTTTGGTGAAGTAAGAGAAGATATTAATTGATTTTCGGCGGAGTGATCGGAATGATTGCTCCGCCGTTTTTTTTATGCTTGACATGGTAATTATTTTGTTTGAGTTAATTCGACAAATTAACTTTTTTCATTACATTTGTGACAAATTAAAAAGAAAGAGAAACAATGAAAGCATTTATAGTATATTGCCATCCGTCCGACGATTCGTTCACGCGCAACGTCCGCGACACCTTTGTTAAAGGGCTTGTTGATGCAGGTCACGAGTACGAAATCTCCGACTTGTACAAGATGGATTTCAAGACTGATATGTCTGAAAAAGAATATCTTAGAGACGCCAACTACCGCACAGAGCCCGCACTCGCCGACGACGTTCTCGCCGAACAGCGAAAAATCAACTCTGCCGATGCCATCGTCTTCATCTACCCCGTGTTTTGGACCGAGGCACCTGCAAAACTCGTCGGATGGTTCGATCGTGTTTGGTCTCACGGTTTCGCCTACGGGACAAAAACAATGAAAATGCTCAACAAAGCCCTGTTTCTCGTTACCGCCGGCAACACCTTGCAACGCTTGGAACAGTTCGGTCTGCTAAACGCAATGAAAAAAGTGATGTTGGGCGACCGGCTTTTCAATCGTGTTAAACACTCTGATTTTGTAGTATTTGACGGTATGAGCAAGAAGTTGCCGTCGCGTGAGGCTAATTGGGACAAAAACCTCGCCACGGCATACGAAAAAGGCAAGACGCTCTTTACGACAAACGACGCTCCTTTCACTGTCAACGACAGACAGTTTGTAGCAATCGAAAATTCCGAATCGGGCGAAGTATCGGCGCAAACAATCTTCTGTTATCACCAAAAAGACGACACAATCTGGGCTGAATATTCTGGCGGCAGCGTTATCAGAGGATTTCTCGTTGGCACCATCGACAACCAAAATCATCTGCATTTCAACTATCAGCACATCAACACAGCAAAAATCCTAAAATCAGGACATTGCGATTCTGTCCCTAAAATTGTAAACGGCAAATTGCGTTTTTACGAAAAATGGAAATGGACCGACGGCGAAGAGGGCGAGTCGGTGATAGAAGAGAAATCGTAAATAGCAAGGAGGAATTTCATAAATTTGGTGAATGTATTCCCTAAATCTATATGGAATTTAAGGAATACATTATTGAAACATCGTCCGTGCATATCCTCTAACAACGGTCGTTTATGTCGTCGAGAAATATGTCGATGTAAGTAGGTAAATTGAAATTGTTACAGCACCATCTCCACAGCCGCTCTCATTCCGTTTTTCTGAATTTTATTCAAAAATTCAGTCAGCAATGCTGTGAGACCGGGGATTTTGTTTAGGTCTTCGCCCCAAATGAGGTCAGATGCACCGAGAACGCCTTTGGCAACTTCGGCGCAATTACCTGCCTCCCAAAGGGATTGAAGAAGTGCGAGGATTTCAGGGGCGTCATTGGGTGTGATAACATCGTCGCCGCGTTTGCCGCCCTTGTAATACGTGCAGATGGCTGCAAGACCGAGGACGATGCACTTCGGAAGGCTACCTTTGCGCTCCAAATAGATTTTCAAACCGGGCAAATCGCGGGTCTTGAACTTCGGAAACGAATTGAGCATAATGCTTGTTACAAAATGCCTTACGTATGGGTTCTTAAAGCGTTTCTTTACGTCATCGGCAAATTGTGTGAGTTCGTCCTTCGGGAGGTTGAGCGTGGGCAGAAGTTCGTCGTACATTACGCGGTTGATGAAGCGACCAATAAGAGCATCGTCGCAACATTCGCGCACGGTGTTGAGGCCGCTGAGATAGCCCACGGGCGAGAGTACGGTGTGCGGGCCGTTGAGGAGAGTTACCTTGCGCTCGTGGTACGGAGCCTCCGACGGCACAAAATGCACGTTAAGTCCGGCTTTGTCGGCGGGGAACTCGGCGGACAAAGTTTCAGGGGCTTCGATTACCCAAAGGTGATAGACCTCGCCCGTTACCAATTGCTTGTCGTCGTAGCCGATGCGCTGCATTAGTTGGTCGGCGTTGTCCTTCGGGAAGCCCGGCACAATGCGGTCAACAAGAGTGTTATAGACAGGGCAAGCAACATCAACCCAATTCTTGAAATCCGCACCAAGATTCCAATGCTCAATGTACTGATTGATACATTCTTTCAGGTGTTTGCCATTATGAAAAATAAGTTCACAAGGCAAGATTATAAAACCTTTGCCCAAATCGCCCTTGAATTGTTCGTATCTGTGGTAAAGCAACTGCACGAGTTTACCCGGATAGGATGCGGCAGGCTTGTCGCTGAATTTGCACAAGGGGTCAAAAGCGATACCCGCCTCCGTGGTGTTGGAGATTACGAAACGCATTTCGGGCTGTTCGGCGAGTTTTAAGAACTCATCAAAATCCTCGTAAGGGTCTATGCCACGGCTGATTACGTCAACAAGTTCTACGGTGTCAGAGGGGTTGCCGCTGTTGTCAAGACCTTGAAGGTTGACGTGGTAAAGACAATCCTGCACAGTAAGATTTTTGATTTTGCCGCCTTTTCGCGGCTGCACTGCAACAACTGATGCGTTAAAATCGGTCTTTTGATTGGTCTTCCAAATAATCCAATCCGCAAAAGCGCGTAAAAAATTGCCCTCGCCTATCTGAATCACCTTTTCAGTATAGGTGTTTTTACGGGCGGTATT
>JAFXMJ010000542.1 GCA_017530465.1 Bacteroidales bacterium | reverse complement strand
GGAGTGAAGAAAAAGAAGCGTCAGGAGAAGGGAAATACTGACAAATTGGCTGCGGCACTCATTTTGCAAGGCTGGATGGAGGAGCAGGGGCTCTATTAGAACAAGAACGAAAAACGATTGATAATTAAAAACAAATTATAGTTAATTATGCATTGTGCATTACGCATTATGCATTAAAACAAAAGACAATGATATTACCGATAAGCATCATAGGCACTTCGGTGCTGAGGAAGAAGGCGGATACGGTCAACAAAGACTATCCCGACCTCCAAAAACTGATTGACGATATGTTTGAGACGATGTACAAGACCGAGGGCGTGGGACTTGCCGCGCCGCAGGTGGGACATTCGATAAGGCTGTTTGTGTGCGACGCCGCGCCGATGACCGACGACGACAACGACACTTTCCCCGAGAGTCTCAAGCGTGCAATGCTCAATCCCGAGATTATTGAAACTTTTGGAGCCAACATTTCGTACAACGAAGGCTGTCTCTCTATTCCGGGACTTCACGAGAATGTGGTGCGTCCCGATGGCGTGAAAATTCGCTATTACGACGAAAACTTTGAACTCCACGAGGAAACCCTCACCGGCAATTGCGCCCGCGTCGTGCAGCACGAGTACGACCATTTGGACGGCGTATTGTTCACCGACAAGGTGGGTATGCTCCGCCGCAAACTCATCCGCAACAAGCTCGCCAACATCTCCAAAGGCAAGTTTGAACACAATTATAAGGTGAAGATGGCGTAATCAGCAATCAACAAATCGACAAATCAATAAATCAATAAAATAAATAAGGCTATGAATTTTGAAAAGACATCAAATCCTGCGTTTTCAGAGAGCCGTCTCCGCAAGTTGGCGGGAGATTTCGCAGGTACGGGACAGATGACCGTGGCTGGCGCGGCAACAAAGACGCTGTTGCTCTTTGGTCTGCTCGTCTTGACGGCTTCCATCACGTGGAAAATGGTTGGCGTGGAAAGCACCGCCCTTATGCCGTGCATCATTGGCGGTGCTATCGGTGCTGTAATTCTTGCAATTATAGCGTGCGTAAAACCTGACAAGGCTTACATCTTCGGACCTCTGTACGCTCTGTGCGAAGGTCTCTTGGTGGGTGCTGTGTCGGCGATGTATGCTGCGGCATACGACGGCATCATCACGATGGCATTGCTGCTCACGTTGACAATAAGCGGCGTGGTGTTCCTCTGTTACAGGTTTGGCATACTCCGTGCGAGCGGCACGTTTGTCAAGGTGATTTCATACGCGACAATCGGCATCGGCGCGTTCTATCTGTTGAGCTGGATACTCAGCTTCTTCGGTCTCAACATCTCCGTATTCAATATGAGTGGCCTTGGCATCATTATCCAGCTTGTAATAGTTGGTATCGCCGCACTCAACCTCGTACTCGACTTCCACAACATCGAAAACGGCGCAGCCAACGGCGTACCAGCTCAGTTTGAGTGGTATTACGCCTTTGGTCTGATGGTAACTCTCGTATGGATTTACTTTGAGATATTGAGGTTGCTTGCAATTCTTAATAGAAAAAACTAATTCAAGTATCTTTCTACCACAATCCTATCTGCCGGGGTGAGTTTCATTTGCAGAAGCTCTTCCTTGGTGAAATACCCGGAGTCGGTGTGTTCTTTGAGAGTGATTTCGCCCTCAAAGACCGCCACTTCGTATGGGTATAATGTAATGTGAAATTTAGGATAGTCGTATTCAATAGGCATAAATTCTTTGAGGATGATGATGCTCACGCCAAGTTCCTCGTTGAACTCGCGGTGCAGACATTCGGTCTCAAATTCGTCTTCCTCCACTTTCCCTCCTGGAAATTCCCATTTGCCGCCCATCTGCTTGTCGTCGGGGCGTTTGGCAACGAAATACTTGTTGCCTTGGCGGATGATACCGCAACTTACTTTTCCCATATTTGTTGATTTAGAGTTTTGTTGATTTAGCGATTTGTCGTTCTTATTGCTTGTGTGTTTTTATCTTGATTTCGTTGGTGTGATACACGAGCGAATTTTCTGGTACTGAACTCGTTATCCACACGTTGCCTCCGATGATAGACCCTTTGCCTATTACTGTTTCGCCGCCGAGTATGGTGGCATTTGCGTAGATAATCACATTGTCCTCCACGGTGGGATGACGCTTGGTGGAGGCGAGGTCTTTGCGTACCTGCAACGCTCCGAGCGTGACGCCCTGATAGAGTTTTACGTTGTTTTTGATGACGGTGGTTTCGCCAATTACTACGCCTGTGCCGTGGTCGATGAAGAAGCTCTCGCCAATCTCCGCGCCGGGGTTGATGTCGATGCCCGTGACCGAGTGCGCGTACTCGCTAATGAGGCGCGGCACTATCGGCACTCCCAACTTCTTGATGGCGTGCGCGATACGGTATGCTGTGATGGCAAAGAAACCGGGATACGTGATTATCACCTCCTCGATGCTTGCCGAGGCGGGGTCGAAGTCGCAGATTGCCTTTGCGTCCTTCATAAGGCTGTTGTATATGTCGGGCAGCTGCGCAATGAATTGGAGTCCGATAGTCTCGGGCGTTTCCTTGATTTCGTTGCGCACCGGCAGGAGCATCACCGTCAATAGGTTGCTGAGACGGTAGAGCGCGGATTCGTCTTCAGTACAACACCTTGTCTTCCTTGCATTTATGGGAAAGAGGATGTTGAAGCACTCCATAGTGAACTCCATACCTTGTTTTTTGGACGGCTTGTCTATCGTGAGCCCGTCCTGCGCCTCGTGCAGCCGCCTGAGCACGTCGCTGATGACATCTTCGCGGCTTTTTTGGATTTTTGCCATTTCTTTTTTAAAACTTTGCCGC
>JAFXMJ010000541.1 GCA_017530465.1 Bacteroidales bacterium | reverse complement strand
TGTTGGCGGTGGAAATCTGAAACAAATGGAAGCAATTTTACAATTGGGACGTTGGCAATGCCAGGAGCATCAAAAGGGCTGTCGTAATTTTCAACCCTGACGGCGCAATCATTGAAGATTGCAACCTTGATGTCACCTTTTTGAAGGATGGCTGGCACGAGGCGGGCACTGTCATTAAGACCGTAACCAATTGGCGTGAGTCCGGCAGCGAGGATGTTTTGATAAGTGTCGGCAAGTCCAAGCTGTCCCTGATCCATAATATGATTGTTGGCCATTGCACAGTGCGTGACGCCCACTTTGGCAAAGGCGGCGGCGCAGGAATCATCGGCGCGGAAAATATATTTTTTCATAAGCGGCGCGTCGATGTCGGTAATTGGACATTCGAGATTGACTACTGTGAAATCAGCATTATGAAAAAAAGGCGACACGTCGCGGAACAGATATTCCACGCCGTGCCGCCTGATGATTGGCTCTACGCCACGGTCGAGCAAAACGTCGCCAGCAAATACTATTGTCAAGCCATCGGGGTCATTGTGCTGATTGCGCAAACTTGCCGAGTCGCCGCACGACAAAAGCAGCGACAGGACAAGTGTTGTCATAATAATCAAAAACCTCAACATCTTGATTGGCAATGCATTAACATCCCGAAGAATAGAGGAACGTCTCGTCCGACTCTATCTTCTCGTCGATGAGCAACGGTGCAAACCACGTGGGCTGAGCAGGTGCTTTCTTGTCTTCAAGCATCTTCTGCCACTGCTCGTCGGTGAGGCGGTCGCCCAGTTCGCGTACAAATTCGTAATAGCTGAATGTTGCGCCCGAGGCCAGGTAGAGGTGTCCGTTGCACTCCACAAGAACAAAAATCTTGTTGGGTGCGCCAGTGGCTTCGTAGAGGATTCCTTGTTTTTGGCAATTGTGGATGTTGCGGGTGAAAACATCGGCTACCACTGCTACACTGCGGTCGGCACCCTTGACAAAGCTCCACGAATCAATGTGGTCTTCCACATCGGGATCAAGCACCGTGAGCGTAAACCATTCCATCGTGCTGCCGATATTGCGGATGAAGTAGACATCTTCGCCGATGGGCTGGTGATTGATTTCGTATTTGGAGATTGAAATGCAATGATCCACCATAGAAAGCAGCTGGTTGGTGATGTTTTCAAATTGATTGTCAACTCCTACATCCTTTACTCCTTCGGAAACATTTTCGATGGCCTCTCGGAGGGTCTCCCAAAACTTGATGTTTGGCTCCACAAAACCAACGGGAACAGGCTCGGGGAACTCATCTCCGCCGCCACATTCTGCGCCCATAGGCTGCTCGGCGTAGAGAATTGCGTCGTGCTTGAGTTCTGCCCAGGATGCAAGAGCGGAATTGAGGTTTTTGCACTCCCACGCCGAGGTCTGCATAAAGCCCGGATAATCTTTCTGGGTGTTTTGCATTACCGTCAATACCTGCATCCACTTGTTGTAGCTGGTGAGGTCGTAGTCCTTGAAGTTGGACAATTCCGACGACATCTGCTTGCGCGTCTTGGCGAAGTCGCCCCAGGATTTGGCGTTCTTGTCGGTGGAATCGAGGATGTTGCCGGCGGATTTTACGCCAAATGCGTCAAACACGTCGAGACCTGTAGGATATGCTCGGGCGGAATTGGGCTCAGCGTCGTACATATTGGCAAGTACGAGATTGTCAGGCACATAACGCTGCGGCATAAAATTGAGCTTGTCGGGGTCGCTTATAGCCTGCTTTGGCTTGATGCGGTTGCAGGTCTTGAATTGTTTGTCGATTTCGGATTTGATTGCGCCAAAATCGCCGCCAAGCAGGTCGGAGAGTTTTTTTGACGAATATTTGTCGCGGATGACCTTCGCGAGCCATACGATGGATACATTGTCGGGTTCGCCCATGAAGTAGGTGACGGCGTCATACATCTCCTCAAAACTTTTGCGGGATGCAATTTTGTTGTAGAAATATGCAATTGCAATAGCCTTGGACACGTCTTCAGGTTTGCTGTTTTCCATGCTTGCGGTCTGCAGCCACATCATCGCACGGAAGTAGCGTTTTGCCTTTTCGTTGCGGGTGTAGTGACCACGTGGCTTGAAGAGGCTGTAATTGAAATTGACACCGGTCTTGAGCAACGGCGAGGGATAGTCTTTCGCATCCATTATCAGATTGATTTCCTCTTTGGCGGCTGCTGCGCACGATTCAGGCATGGCGGGGTTGGCATTGGGATTGAGGAGCTTGTATGTGATGCCAAACAATGCGCGGGAGAAGTCGGCAAGTTCTTTTTCCTTGTCGGTGGTGGCGTCGGAATACAACGACGCTGCCATCATTTCGCTGCAAAGCGTATTGAGCTTGTCGGTGAAAAATCTGTTTTCACAGAGTTTGAGCGCGTACTCGAAGTACATGTGGAACGCCTGCAAGAAGAGGTCGGTGGTCACGAAGTTGGGGACGCAGTGGTATTCGTTGTCCTCATAGATATTGAAGAGCTGCTCGTAGTCGGTGGTCTGGAAGGCAATGTTGTTTGCCGACAATTGACTCCACAACTTGGAATTGCGGTCATACATCACCGGGAATTGGTAGATGTTGGTGCACTGCGCTGGATTGGCGATTTGGCGGTTGTCGTAACGCTTTGCCGTAAGCTCGGCGAGACGCTTGTCAATTTTCGCCACGTACTCCTTCTCCTGGTCGGAAAGTTTTTCGCGCTTCATCACCTCGTCGTAGTTGGCATCCCAATCGTCCCAATACGAACTTTCAAAATCGCCTTTTTCAGCCCTTTCGTAACAAGCATCAGAATACCAGCTGGTGCGGGTGTTGAAGAAGGTGTTGAGGTCGAAGTCTTTGAGCCAAAATCCGTGCGAGGCATATACGTATGCCTTCGTGAAGCGGAGCCTCTGATACGACATCGACTCCACAGGCTCGGTGAAATCTATGTTCTTGGGCAGTTTTGCCTTGCCATTGAAAAACTCCTTGTCGGATACTTTCAACGGCGGCAGATTTTTGTCGTCTTCCTGCGGCGCGGAGGATGTTTTGACGGAGTTATCTTCGGCACTGGCATTGCCCTGACTGCCAGAATTGCCGCCGCCACATCCCGCCAATACTGTGAGCGCAAGGCAGGGAATTAGGATTCTTTTCATAATAATGATGTGTTAGTTGTTTTGATGGCAAAAATAATAAAAAACTTTGAAAAAAAATCCTATTCCTCGACATAACACTCAAATTTTGGCCCGAAGCCCTTGATTCTGTACATTGCGCGTACCACCGAATCGCCGCACTGCTCGGTGGAGATTATACGGGCGGGCGTGGAGTCGCGCTCTATGCGGAAGGTGACTATGGGACAGCCAAGCCGCGAGCCGAGCCACAGCGGGCGAATGAGCTGTCCGTCAAATAGTTTGAAGATAAAAAGCCTATTGTCTTCGGTGCGCCAATAGCGAGTTTTTTTGATGACGCCAACCACTATTTCGGGCAGACCATCACCATTGACATCTCCATAATCATAATGATAAATGGCATGACGCAACGGCCATACCGACAGAGTGTCGCCCGTGTCGGCAATGTGCAAGATGGTTGCGAGGCTGTCGTCGGCGTCAACAACAACCACACGCCCAAAATCCGTGCGGCAAATCTCGCCGGATTTTTGGGCGCATGAGGCTACGAGCAGCGTAATAGTTACTATTAAAAAAAGAAATAAACGCATCAGCAACTATCACAATACTAAAACGCATCCCGAGACAGATGGTTGCGTTCGGCGTTTTCCTTGGCGCGCTGATTGACCACAGAAAGGTTCATGTACGAGAGCCTGCCACGCGAAAGGATTACCTCAAGATTGTCCTTGAGATAGACATAACCCATCGGCACGGCGTATTGGTCCATGTCCTGGAAACGGTCGCCCTGCATGATTTCCTCCATGATGATGTCCGACATACCACCGTCAAAACGCTCAAACACGAAGTCCAATCCGCACAATTTGTCCTTGAAAAACGCCGCATTTGCCAATATCAGCGAGTAGGTGCGTCCATCGGCAAAACTCATTTCGTACTCCACGTTGCCAATGGAATTGCGCTTGGCCTGCTTCGCCTTGATGGCTGCCTTGGTAACCTTCACAAACTCTTTCTCAGTCATTCCGAACTTGTAATTGCCAAATGCATTGGTAATTACAATCGGCGACTGCTCGCACTTGGCGATTGCTGCCTTGAGGTCGGCGGCATTGGCGTTTGAGGCATTGGACACTACATTGACATTAGTATTGCTATTGACAATCTGAGACTGCTGGTATCCATTGTTGCCCGAGACACCACTCTTGCCCGGCGTGAAATTTTGCGCCGACGCAACTCCTACCTGCAACAGCAACGCAGTGGCTATTATAAATAGTCTTTTCATAATACTGACTGTTGATTGATACTTAAAAATATGTCGCTAAGATAAAATATTTTTTCCATAACAGAAAAAATTTATAACTTTACCAGCAAAAATTATGCATAACCATTAAATTACGTACACAAAATGAGAACAAACTTTGGCGCGAAAGCCCTTCTGTATCCGATGCCGGTGCTTATAATCGGCACTTACGACGCCGACGGCAACCCCGACGCAATGAACGCGGCTTGGGGCGGCATTGCCGACGACACACAAATCAACATCTGCCTCTCCCCCACCCACAAGACGGTGGCAAACCTCAAGGCTACCGGCGCATTCACCGTGAGCGTAGCCACAGCCAATTACGTTGCAGAATGCGACTATTTTGGCATCGAGAGCGGCAACAAGGTATCCGACAAGATAGCCCGCGCAGGCATGCACGTCACCAAATCGACATTGGTGAACGCGCCCATCATCGACGAGCTGCCATTCTGCCTTGAGTGCAAGGTGATTAGCTACGACGACAAGACCTGCCGTCTGCTCGGCGAGATTGTCAATGTCAACGCCGACGAATCGATTGTGGTGAACGGCAAAATCGACGTGCAGAAACTCGCGCCCATCACCTTCGACTCGTCAAACCACGCCTACATAAAGCTCGGCGACAAGGTGGACAATGCATTCAAGGACGGCAGCAAATTCAAAAACTAACAAAATGAGATACACGTACACGACATCAGGCACTTGCTCCACGCAAATCGCCTTCGACAAGGACGAGAATGGCGTAGTGACCAACGTAGAATTTACAGGCGGCTGCCACGGCAACCTGAAGGCAATCTCAAAACTGGTGAACGGCATGACCGCCGAGCAAATTGCCCAAATCCTCGCTGGCAATACCTGCCGCACAAAACCCACTTCCTGCGCCGACCAGCTCGCAAAGGCCGTCACAAGCGTATAGAACATTTAAACACTAAAACGATGCAAAAACTACTAACAATCATCATCCTGCTGATGCTGCCATTCTCGCTAATGGCGCAAAACAACATCAGAATCACAGGAAATGTCACCGACAAAAACACTGGCAAGCCTCTCGGCGGCGTCAGTGTAACACAATTTGGCTCTACCAACAGCACATTGACCGATCCCAACGGCAATTACGACATCACAGCACCGGACAACGCCAAATTGATGTTCAAACTCTCACAACACACATCAGTCCTAATAGCCATCAGAGGAAAGCAGAGCATAAGCATCAAAATGAGAAAAGGCGACCCTCTGGATATCATAGAATACTTTGAACTATCTGGACGCACATACGACATCAATACTGGTGAACCAGTAGCTGGCGTCACAATCACTCAGGACGACACAGAAAACAGCACCACAACCGATGCAGATGGCCACTACTCCATGCTAATATCAGATGAGGACGACCCAGAAATGAAGTTCAAACACAAAAGATATTACATAAAACAAGCGGACGCACAAAAAAACGGTACATTAGATATGCCGATGTGCAAATACTCAAAGCACGAGTTTGCTCTTACAGGCGGAGTAGGTTCTGTGGCGGGTCCGTTTTGGGGAAAGGACCACACCAACGGCCTCGTAATTGGAGCTGTCAATGTCTCCTATCTGTACTCTATAGTCAAGTGTTTTTCTGTGGGGATGATATATTCGCACGGTTTTACAGTTGCAAACGACGACGATAAGGAAAATGTGGATGCTGATTACAACTCCATTATGCTTGGCATGAGATTCAATTGGCGTTCAGGCACTCACTTGAAAATGTATTCCAAATTTGCAGCAGGTTTCACCAAATA
>JAFXMJ010000540.1 GCA_017530465.1 Bacteroidales bacterium | reverse complement strand
GTCAACACCCCAGAGGAGCTTGTTGCGCAATGTGGAGAAGAAACTCGTACCGCTCAGGCGGAGGAGTTTGAGTTTTTTTGGGGATTTTTTGATTGTAAGTTCCTCGCCGAAGGGCAGACAAGCCTGACGGTAGTCGAGGGAAACAAGGTAATTTTTTTCGCGGCCGTCAGCCTCGATGCGCAGTATGTTGTCATCGCAGATGACCATAGGACGCACCGACAATGTGTGAGGCGACACCGGCGTAAGTACAAAATTACCACTGCCCGGCAGAATGATGGGACCTCCCGCGCTAAGCGAATAGGCGGTGCTGCCAGTAGGCGTAGCAATTATCAAGCCGTCAGACCAATATGTATTGAGGTATTCGTCGTTGAGGAAAACCTTGATGCTAATCATGGAACTCGTATTGACCCTCATTATCGTTACTTCGTTGAGGGCGATATTAAGGTTTCCAAAACGCTCCGACGTGCTCGACGTCTCTATCAAAGTACGTGTCTCCAATGCCGTGCGCCCCTCCAAAATTTCGGTGAGGGAATCCTGCAACGTGTTTTCGGAGACGTATGTGAGGAATCCAAGGCGTCCGCTATTGATGCCCACCACCGGAATGTCGGCGAGTATGGCGTAGGGTACGCTTTCAAGCAGAGTGCCGTCGCCGCCAATGCTGATGAGCAGGTCGAGTCCGTCCGGCAGCTTGAAACTATTTATAAATGTGCCTGTGATTTTTGGCGTAAAATACAGCGTCTGCTCGATACTACGCAGGAATTCCTCATAGACGTATATCTCGCAGCCGTTGCGGTTGAGCATCTCAAATATCTTGTAGATGCTCTTATGGAAGTCAGGTCCAAACTTACGTCCAAAAATAGCAACTTTCATGGCTGTTTGTCAAATTTGGCGACGGGGATAAGGTTGAACGGGAGATTGATGATCTGGCTGTACTCCTCGCCAAGGCCTTGCATGTCCTCGTCAATCTCCTTGTAATACCAATTGATGACGATGTCGCTCTTCTCCTTGAGCCCCTGCAACAGAAGCAGTATCTGTATCAACTGCTTGCTCGACGCCGTATTGAAATACTCCAGCTTCATGTCGAACACAGTCTGCGGGTTGGGGTTTTTGCAGTAATTGGCAAACCACTCGAGGATGGGAGCGTAAAACTCCACCGCATCCTCCGGCAGCGACATGCGTGTCAAAAGGAATATACCCTTCTCGGCATCTAACAACACCCCGGGGGTGTCCACTGTTGGTTCTTTTACAAATGGTTCCATTTATAGCGTTAATTATTATAATCTCGTTAGTCCACTTTCATTACGTCCACCTTCGCCATGAAGAAATCCCTGCCTCCTCCGGCGTCAACGATGCTGTACTCTATCTTGGAGCCCGACTTGCGCCTGATGTCGATGAATCCAAGCCCCGTGGATATTGGGTCGTTGTTGAAGTTGAACAATATCTTGTTGTATTCCTTGGAAAGCCCGGTATTGTCCATCGAATCTATGCGTTCGATGCGCGCCGACAATGCGGCAGACTTTTCCTTGGCGACGTAATTGCCAGCTAAAAGCGAAAACCTGTCGGCGTGCTCTTTGATGTAAAACACACCTGCCTTCCATCCTGTGTAGCCCTCCTTGTTGTCGGCGTGCTTCACAATGTTTTGCAGCAGCTCCACCATCACGCCATACAGTTTGATGCGCGTCTTGGTCTCGCTCATTCCGCTCTTCAATATCGAGAGCAACGACAACAGGTTTTCCTGGTCGAAGTCGCCCTTGAACGACAATGTGTAGCTATTACGATTGAATATTTCGTGTACATCAATCAAATCCTGTATCGTGTAAGTCTCCTTGCCGTCGTCGGTGGCCTGACCGCCAGACGTGTCGATTTCGGTGGTGAGGTAGAAATACGAGTGAGCCTCGTCAACAGGCTTGATGAGATAATCGAGTTTGTTGCCGGAGCGTTTGGCCATCTCTATCAATCCAAGACTCGCGCCGCCCTGAGGTGTAAAGCCCATCAATGTCCTCGTCTCGCGGCTGAGTTCTTTGAGCCCGTCGGCGTCGAGGTGGTTGATGGTCTCCAATTTCTCACGCAGTGCCGACTCCTCCGAACGGTTCATCAGGTTGCCGGTGGCGATGATATATTTGTGCCGCTTCTTGAATATTACCACAATGGCAGAATTGTCGTCGGAATTGCTTCCCACTGCCTGATGGGCGGTGATGTTTTGAAGACCTTCGCCCATTATGTAGTATATCCTCGACCTCATTTTCCGTGTGTCGTCCGCCTTCGCCAAATTGGTCTTGGCGAGTTCGAGTATGTTCATAACGAGGTGCGCGGTTACTTCACCACGATAGACATACTCCAAGTCGTCCTTCTCGATGTCACGGAAATGGTCGTATATAAAGTCCAGCGACTGTTCCATATTCAGTTTTTTTTGCTTTAATTTTGGTATGCGCATCAACATTGCGGTGCAAAAATCTTGCCACCGTCAGCCCATTAGCATTATGCGTCGGCAGCATTGCCAAAATTGAATGGCATCGTGTTGCCGCCCGCGCCATCGGTGTTTTTGATGCGCCCAAAACGCTGCTCGTACTTCGATACATTGTCCTGCAAGGCAATCAACAGCCTCTTGGCGTGTTCGGGAGCGAGTATTACGCG
>JAFXMJ010000539.1 GCA_017530465.1 Bacteroidales bacterium | reverse complement strand
TTATTATTTTTGTTTTTGATGATTGGTGGCGTTGCGATTGCGCAGCCCGAATTTCAGACGAGACCTACGGCTTGCACCATCGACAAGCATAGGTTTGAACTGTCGCTATTTGCGCCATCGCGTTATGGCATCGGCGAGAAGACGGAAGTTTTCACTGACGTATTGGGCGACGTGATGATTCCAAACGTCGGGTTGAAACACCGTTGGTTTACCAAGCCGGCGCAGGACGAGGGCGGCTTCCTCCGCACACGCGAATTGCATTTTGCCACGGTTCATAATATCGACTATCCCGGCATATTCTTCAAGGGCGTTCAAAAACACAAACCTTCATACGTGTCCGATACTTGCACCGTGCCGAGCGTCATCACTTTGAGAAACGAGGCGCGCCTTACCATTATGCTCAAAAAGAAAACCAACTGCGAGCCGGGCAACTTCTTGTTTACACTTCGCGCCGGCGTGAAAAATTCGTTTAAACTCAAAAAAAATGCTACAATGCCGCCCATCGACCGCCACACATTGTGGTACAGGGAGAGCGTCGTGTGCCTTGATACGATAGTTTGGTTTGTGGGCGTTGATTTGGATATCCACATCACCGGCAAATTGAATCTTCTCGTTGACGCCGATTTCTATTCCGTGGATTGGAACGTGAAGGATTGGTCGGGCGAAAACAAATTGTTCTTATACGGATATTTTGGCTACAAACAAAATATAATGCTCCAAGGCGGTGTAAAACTTATGTACGGCACTGTATTCGGAGATATGAAATTCCACGCGTTGCCGATGTTGGATGTGTCCTATTTCTTCTCCTTGAAGAAAAAGCGCGACAAGGGACTTTTTGGCAACGATGTTTCTATGCTCACCCACAAATACAGACGTTAAATTATGGAAAGCAAGATAGACCTCGAAAACCTCGACCCGGTGGACTTGTACGGTGTAAATGAGCAACGCCTCGAACACGTGCGCACTATGTTTCCGAAGATAAAACTCGTGGCGCGTGGCAATCAAATAAAGGTGCTTGGCGAGGCGGCGGAAGTGGAGCGTTTCACAGTGTTTTTGGACAAAATCAAGCGTCATTACGCCACCTACAATTCGCTTTCCGACACGGAGTGGGACAGCCTTCTTAGTGACAACACCACTAAGGCGTCGCTCCACGCTGGCGGCGGCGACGTGATTTTGTTTTCCACCACAGGCAATCCCATACGTCCGCGCTCCGAGACGCAGATGCAGATGGTGAAGGAGTTTGACCGCAACGACCTACTTTTTGCGACTGGTCCCGCCGGCACGGGCAAGACTTTCCTTGCTGTGGCGTTGGCGGTAAAGGCGTTGAAATCGGGAGCGGTGCGCCGCATCATACTCTGCCGTCCAGCCGTGGAAGCGGGCGAAAAGATTGGCTTCCTGCCCGGTGATATGAAGGAAAAACTCGACCCCTATATGCAGGCTCTCTATGACGCGCTCAACGAAATGATACCACAGCGTCGTCTTGAAGATATGATAGAGGAACGCATCGTACAGATTGCGCCGTTGGCATTTATGCGCGGGCGTACTTTGGGCGATGCTGTTGTAATACTCGATGAGGCTCAGAACGCCACGGTGGCACAACTCAAAATGTTCCTTACACGTATGGGCGACAATTCCAAATTCATCGTTACCGGCGACGAGACGCAGATAGACCTGCCGCGACATTCAGATTCGGGACTTGTGCACGCGCTGAGAATTTTGAACGGCATACGCGGCATTTCATTCGTGGCGTTTGGCAAGGACGATGTGGTAAGGCACAAGTTAGTAAAGAAAATAATTGACGCATACGAAGTTAATGCATAATGCATAGTGCATAATGCATAATTCACAATGCATAATTCATAATTCATAATTAAAAATGAAAGCATTAACAAACACAGATTTCCATTTTGATGGACAGAAAAGCGTTTACCACGGCAAGGTGCGCGATGTGTATAATATCAACGACGAAAAGTTGGTGATGGTGGCAACGGACAGAATCTCGGCATTTGACGTTGTATTGCCCAAGGGTATTCCGTTCAAGGGTCAGATACTCAATCAGATAGCCGCCAAGTTCCTCGACCTGACCGCCGACATCGTTCCTAACTGGAAGCTCGCCACGCCCGACCCGATGGTAACTGTTGGCAGGAAGGCAGAGCCGTTCCCCGTGGAGATGATTATTCGCGGCTACTTGACCGGTTCGAGCTGGCGCACCTACAAATCGGGCGCACGTGCAATATGCGGCGTGCCGATTCCCGACGGTATGAAGGAGCATCAGAAATTTCCCAAACCAATCATCACCCCGACCACAAAGGCGGCAGAAGGACACGACGAGGACATCTCCAAGGAAGACATCATCGCCAAAGGCCTTATTTCTGCCGAGGATTACGCCCAAATCGAGGACATCACCTACAAACTCTTTGCCCGTGGCACAGAGGTAGCCGCCAAGCGTGGCTTGATTCTCGTTGATACCAAGTACGAATTTGGCAAGATTGACGGCAAAATCGTTCTCATCGACGAAATCCACACTCCCGACAGCTCACGTTATTTCTACAAGGAAGGATACGAGGAGCGTTTTGCAAAGGGCGAGCCGCAACGCCAACTCAGCAAGGAGTTTGTACGCGAATGGCTTATGGCAAACGGTTTCCAGGGCAAGGAAGGTCAGCAAGTACCCGAAATGACCGACGAAATTGTTGCCGGCATCTCCGACCGCTACATCGAACTCTACGAGCACATCACCGGCGAAAAATTCCAGAAGGCAGACGTTTCGCAGGACATCGCCCAAAGGATTGAGGGCAATGTCAGCAAATATTTGCAGGCATAATCGTAGGGACGTGGCGTGCCGCGTCCCCTCAAAAACGGCGAATACAAAAATGGTATGGTTGCAAAATTACGCACCCATACCATTTTTTTTGCAATTATTTTTATATATTTGCAGTGAAAATTATAACAGAAAAATATAACCATTATGGCAGCAATAGTATTACAAGTGCCTGATGAGAGCCTTGTTGCAAAGGTGAAACAGGCTTGCAAAATGCTTATGGGCGTGGTGTCCGTCAAGGTGGAACGTCCAAAAACAAAACCCGTAGAGAAAGAGTTTGACATTACCAAGACCGCCGGATACAAGGAGGCAATGGATGATGTTAAGAATGGAAGGGTAATGCACGCAGACAGCGTTGACGATATGTTCAAGCAAATATTGGGAGAGAATTATGAGTTATAGCATCAATTACTCCAAGCGTTTCGAAAAGGATGTGAAACGTTGCAAAAAGCGCGGTTACAAATTGCAGGCTCTCTTCGATGTCATTGGTATGTTGGAAGATACAGGCGCATTGCCTCCTGAGTATCATCCTCACAAACTATCGGGCGACAGAGAAGGTCAATGGGAATGTCATATCCAATCCGATTGGTTGTTGGTTTGGGCACAGAACGACACAGAATTGACGCTCCTATTCTTAGAAACCGGCACACATTCCGATTTGTATTGATTCTTAAAAATGCATTTCAATATGCCCAAAACACCCTCGCCCTCGGCAAAAAACTTACCGAGGGCAAGGGGTTGGTGTGATTGTGGAAAATATTATGTAGGGACGCAGAGCGCCGCGTCCCTACCGCGTTTTATCATCGCCAAAAATCTTCCTAAAACCTGTCCAATTTAGAATTTATATGTAAGAGTTACAAAGTAGGCACCTAAATCACCAAGTTCATGCATCAAGTCGGGATACCATAAATATACGTTTGCCTTTATTCCAAATTTGCCTTTTCGCTCATATCCAAGTCCACATACAATCGGAGGCGTTATTACTCCTTGAGAAAATTCGTCGCTTCTTTCTTCTGTTTTGCCGTCGTATTCTTCTTTCAATTGACTTTTCAAACACAGATTAAAGTCAAGTCCGTAAAAAAGATACAGACGGTCGTCTTTAAATCGAATAGAATTTTTGCAATAAAGAGAAATGCTCATAAAATGGAAGTCTGCTCGTGCTTTATATTTGAAATTTTCTTCCTTCAACGACAGCAAACGATAATGCAAGCCCGTTTCAAATGAAAAACAACTTGCCAAGTTGATATCCATATATAAACCAGCTGTGTATCCAATTGACATTTTTTCCAGCTTTTTTCCATGATAGTCATGCGAAACATTGATACCAGCCTGGATTCCATACTCCAACCTTTTTAATGCTTTTTCCAGAATAATATTGCTGAGGCCATTGGTGTCATCTACGGACACTTCCTGAGTCTTGTAGCCTTTCATTTTGATTATGATTTTGGTGCCCATACGGACTTCTATGGAAAAATTACCATCGGCATTAGTCAGAGTTGAGTTGGTAACTCCCTTTTCTTGTACATTTGCACCTGCTATTGGCAGTCCATTTTTGTCTTTTACTGTGCCGGATACCATTTTCGACTGCGCAAAAAGTTGTGCAGCA
>JAFXMJ010000538.1 GCA_017530465.1 Bacteroidales bacterium | reverse complement strand
CCTCGATGGACTCGCTCACCGGCAAATCGGCGGTGCTGCCTCTTTCTGCAATCCGCGAAGACACCGACGAGGGCAAAAAACTACTCAATTCGGCGCGTCAGATACTCTCCAACCTCAAGCTCGACAAGCAGGAGCTTGCAATTGCCGAGACCAGCGACAGCGTGAAAATCTTTGCCGACACCAAGTACAATGGCGACGGCATCATCACCGAGGCTTCCACTGACGATGAGGCTCTGAAAAAGATAATCGCCACCATCATCGCCAACGTTGGCAAGGCTGCCGACCGCAGCGGCGCAGATGGCGTCACTAAGGAGTTGATAGAGGAATTTTACACCGAGGCGGCTGATTTCACCGCTTGGAAAAACCTCTCTCTCAACGATTCCAACCTCATCCCCTACGGCGACAATACCACCGCAGCCCGCGACGCATATTACGCCATCAAGGACAAGGTAGCCGACTATTTCATCCGCTGCAAACTCGCTGCAATGGACTCCGACGCCACTTCCGCTCTCGAAATCTCCAAGGAGAGCCTTGCAAAAATCTCCGAGAAAAATCTCACTGAGGCAATCTCCGAAATTGAGGCTTACCCGCTCACCAAAATCAATGTAAAGGCGCAATTGCCGCTCAACGAAGCCATCAACCCTGCGTGGGAAGGCAAGTTCAAGACATTGAAATCGTTGATATTGGATGTGGATTTCGCTGGCAAGCAGTCGATTGATGAGGCGGAATGGAACACCATCGGAGCCAAATTCGGCGCATACGACAAGTGGCTCGCCGACAAGAAGGGCGCAAAGGTGGAAGGCGTTGATTTTGCGTATCTTACAGATGCAATTGCCAATAGCAAAAAAGACGACCTCCTCGCCCTCGTGGATAAGGATCTCGCCGAGAAAGACAACGCCGAGAGCATTCAGGAAGTCAACAAACTCGCCCACCTGTACCGCGATATGTTCAATTTCCTGCGCAACTACGTAACATTCACCGACTTCTATTATCAGTACAAGACCGGCGACAAGGCTATCTTCCAGGCTGGTACGCTCTATATCGACCAGCGTAGTTGCGACCTCTGCATCCGTGTTGCCGATATGGGCAAGCACACCGCTTCAGCCGCTCAGAGCGCGATGTTCATTGCCTATTGCGATTGCGAAAACAAGAAGCTCGGCAAGAAGTTGCAGATAGCCGCCGTGATTACCGATGGCGACGTCGATAATATTACCGTCGGCAAAAACGGCGTGTTCTACGACCGCGACGGCAACGACTACGAGGCTACTGTCACCAAGGTAATCGACAATCCTATTTCCATCCGTCAGGCATTCTGGACACCTTATAAGAAGTTTGCGAAGTTCATCGAGGATCAGGTTGCCAAGTTTGCTGCCGACAAGGACAAGGCTGTCACCGACAATGCCACTGCAAAAATTTCGGAAACTGGCACCAAACTCACCGAAAAACCCGCCGAAGGTACGCCTGCCGCTCCTCCGCAAAAACAACCGTTCGACATCGCCAAGTATTGCGGCATCTTTGCGGCAATCGGTATGGCGTTGGGATTCATTGGCAGTGCTATTGTGGCAGTAGTTTCAGGATTCCTTGGATTGCCGTGGTGGGGAATGTTTCTCGCAGTCTTGGCGATAATACTTCTGATTTCAGGACCTTCAATGCTCTTGGCGTACCTGAAACTCCGTCGCCGCAACCTTGCGCCCGTGCTCAATGCCAACGGCTGGGCTGTCAACGCTCACGCATTCGTCAATATCACCTTCGGTGCAACACTCACGCACCTTGCCAAATTCCCCTTCGTGAAAGGTCGTGACCCGCTCGCCGACAAGAAGTACCCGTGGTGGAAGAAGGTGCTGTGGATTCTTCTGTTCGTTGGCATCATCGGCTTCGTGATGTATTGCACAGGCAAGTTGGAGAGGTTTGGCATCGAGCCTATCAAGGTTCTCGATTTTAGAGACAATGCCAAGACCGAGGCTCCGGCTGCCACTACAACTGACGCTCCGGCGGCTACAACACCGGCAGAATAATTTTTTCACATTGTTTATTTTATAATTTCGGGGGTGCATACCCCCGAAATTTATTAATATAAATCCATACATAAATTTATATCCAATGAAAACACATATTTCCCTCCTCGCAGCTGCAATGATTGCAGCCACTACCGCCGCCGCGCAAATCCCAAAGGGATACACCATCGCGCCGTGGCATGGTTTCAGCGAAAGTGCAGTTACATATTCCCTCGACGACCTGACAGCCAATCAGTTGCCTGTGGCATTGCCGCTATTCGACAAATACGGTGTCAAGGCATCCTTCAACGTCGTGACTTCGTGGGTGAAGAAAGACGAATGGCCGCAATTGAAGGCTGTAGCCAAAAAAGGACACGAAGTGACTTCCCATACCGTCAATCACAAAAATATGGCGACGCTCAATCCAGAAGAGTTTGATATGGAGTGTCGCGAGTCGAAGCGGATGGTCAAGCAATACACTGGCAGCGAGTGCATTACGCTCGTGTATCCGTATTGCGCGTCGGCTCATAAGGAGATTGTAGCCAAGTATTATATCTCGGCGCGTTGTTGCAGCAGGCACATAGAGCCGCACACGCCCGCCGACATATATGACATTTCGTCTGTCGGTGTAGGTATGGAGAGCGATGTCAATAAGGCGGAGGAGCTCAATAAGTGGGTGGACGATGGTGTGGCGCAAAAAGGTTGGTGTACATTCCTCATTCACGGCATCGATGACGACGGCGGATATTCGACGTTGCAGTCGTCGGAACTGGAAAAACACATCGCATACGTCACCAAAAATCCTGACAAATTTTGGGTGGCTACATTCGCCCAAATCTCCAAATACATTATGGAGCGCGACGCATTGACAATACGTGAAGTGAAAAAAGGCAACAAAATCACTGTCTTCGTGGATTGCAATGCCAAGACTTACCTCACCACACTCAATGAGCCTATTACAATCAGCCGTCAATTGCCACAAGGCTGCACTACCGCCAAGACCAACGCCAAAAACACGGTTGTAAGCGACGGCAAGGTGATATTTGACGTGGTTCCCGGCAAAACATACAAACTCAACTGCAAATGACACTTGACGGCGAACATCCCGACGCAAACCCGCTATTGCAGCTATGTGACAAGCAAAAACAGCTCCTGACCAAAACCATCGTGGTGATTTTGGGTGCGTTGGCGGTGGCGTGCCTGATTACTCACGACCTTGTGTGCTTGGACGTGTTGCAATGGGTGTGGATTGTGGATGTGGCGGTGTTGATATATTATAAGGTGTCGTACCGTCAGGCTGTCAAGAAATATGATGCCGCCATCGAGATTGCCCCCGATGCGTATTGCAATGCCAAAACGCGGCAATATACCGCCCTTGCGTCGGGTATCAGCGTCAATGCCGTTGTGTTGGTGCTGTGTCCAAAAGTATGGATATTATTGGTGGCGTTTGTGCTGTGGGTCATATTGTTTGTAACTATGCCTAAGCGGTCTGAGCTGCAAAAAGATTTCGGCTACGACGACATTTAAAATTGCAATAAATCACTTTTGGGCATTTTTTTTGCTGTAATTGGATAATCTTTGCTAATTTTGTGGCGTAAAATATGTTAAATTAAAACAAAATAACAAAATGAAACTATTAAAAACAGCATTTTTGGCAACTGCAATTGCCGCTATGGCTGCCACACAGTCACAAGCGCAGATTACAATAGTGCCAGAGAACGACCAGTTTTCTTTGAAACTCATCGGTCGTACCAATCTTGATGCCGGTACTTTCTTCGATAGGCACGAATACACTGTTGATGGCAACAAAGAGAGACATTCTCTCAACGGCGTGGCGATCAATGACACACGTCTTGGTGTAGCGGGCAAATTCCTCGAAAAATGGGACTACAAGATTGAGTTGTGTTTTGCATACAACAGCAATGCAAAGGCAACCGCTATTTCATTCCGCGACTTGTTTGTGAAGTACAATTTCAACAGCAAACATCACCTCCAATTCGGCAATGTGTTTATGCCTTACGGTCTCAAGCCGTTGGGACTTGCCTATAAGTTCATCGACAACTCCACTGTTGACGATGGCATCAGCGTTTCGAGGAAGATGGGACTTGTGTATTTGTTGACCACCGACCATTTCAACTTCACAGGCGGCATCTACTCCAATGGCAATATTGACAATGGCAACAAACAGTTTAATCAGGGTGTCAACCTTGCTGCCAAGGCTATTGTTCGTCCCATCATCAATGAGACCACAATCCTCCACTTCGGAGCGGCCACAATCTACGTTGATTCTAAGAACGCTCCGTCGTTCTCTGGCAAGGTTCCAATTACATTCACCTCGGATAACAAAACTGGGCTGAGTGAATCGTGGGCTACTCCGCACTGGTCGCGCT
>JAFXMJ010000537.1 GCA_017530465.1 Bacteroidales bacterium | reverse complement strand
TAATCATAACGGCATTTGCCACGGCTGTCAACGCGCAAAAGGGTCATTATTTCCACGCCAATTTGGGTGCTGGCAGTCACGGTTTGGGATATAACATCGATTGCAATTCCACCAAGTCGCCTGCCGTGGGGTTCAACGGCGAATTGGGATGGCAGTGGTATTTCACCAATCATTTTGGAGTTGGTCTTGGCGCAGGGTTCAAGAACATCGGCAACCGCTGCACACTCGATTTCACGCGCCGCACCGACAATCTTACCGACCGTGACAACGGCTTGACATACACCGAAAGCGTCGTCTTCAATAGTCTCAAAGAGAAGCAGAATGAGAATGTGATGGATATTCCGCTCACATTGTATTATCAGGCGACGGTGACGGAGCGTTGGCGGATTTTGACCGGTGTAAGCGGCATCTATTCAGCCGTTGTTTCCCAAAAATACAAAAGCAACAAGGGTGATATTTCTGTCGGCAAGTATTTCCCCGATTACGACCTCGATTATTCCGGGCTTGAAGACCGAGAGCACGGCGTGTATTCTGTGTCGGATTTTTCTGGCGATATGCGACTCAAAAAGTCTGTTTATGGTGCAGGGCTTCAACTCATTGCGTGCTATGCCCTTGGCGAAAAACGCCGCGTGGAACTCACTTTTGGCATTTATGGTTCGTATCGTTTCAGCGACCAGAGGGATTGCAACGGCGGCAACATTTTCAACGTGGAAAATGCCGAATACATTGGCATTTCGCAGAGCATTTTGGTTGACAAAATTTCGTCCACAACTATTGGCGGCACGGTGGGCGTCCGTTTCCGTGTAGGCGGCAAGGAAAAACCGCAGCCGGAGGACGAGCAGCCCACAAAACCCAACGAACCCGAACCCTTGATTGTGCAAAACGACGACATTCCACAGCAGGACACTTTGCGCGACATACCGCCGCAGGATACTTTGCGCGAAGAACCTCAACAGGTAGTTGTCACGCAGACCGAGGAGCGCAACGAGCCTACTGTCCTGCCCGATGAAAAGCCGGTGGAAGTTGTTTTGAATTTGCCGATGGTTCCAATGGGATTCAATTCATCAGCACTTGATGAGGCTTCGATGCGCATTGTTGCCAATGTAGCCGAAATGTTGAAGGCTAATCCATCCAAAAACATTCTCATTGTAGGTCATACTTGCAACAAAGGTTCGTTGGATGTCAATAAGCGCATTGGCTTGCAACGTGCCGAAACCGTCAAAAACGAACTTGTGCGCCGTGGCATTAGTGCCGAGCGTCTTGCCACCGAAACCCGTTGGTACAGCGAACCTCTATTGCCCAACACTTCCGATGCCAACCGCTCCAAAAATCGCCGTGTAGAATTTAAGGAAGTAAAATAGGATTTTCCCCGCTAAGTGCCAAAAATGTGTAAAAACACACAAAAATAGGTGCCAAAAATGTGTAAATTTACACATTTTTGGCACTTGATGCTTTTTGGCTAATAAAATTATCACGGATTTTGGACGATAGTTTTTGCTGATTTGTCAAATAAAATGTTTACCTTTGCGAAAACGTGATTATTATGTTTGCGCTACAACGAGACATACCGCCACAAATACGCTCGCTCGCCGACAGAGCCGCCCTCAGACACTTCCTGATAGAGAAATTGAAGGAAGAAAAAAGACCCTCGTCTATTTGGATTTGGACGAAATCAAGGTACTTTTTGAACTCTATGGCAAACAAACGGTTAAGCGTGTTTGGCTCGAACGTCTTGTGCCTCAAGGCGATTATCTCTATACGCTCAATCGTTTTTTTGCGTGGTTCTATTTCCGCGTCAAAAAACCGGATATGTACATCAAGAGTATGGAAACGAGGATATTGAATAGGAGGATGGGAAAATGAAAGGATTGGCAGAAAAAACATTCAAATAATCACGCCCTTACAATCTCAACTTCGTCGCCAACTTGATACAGGCCATTGTTGCGGAACATTCCGTTGAAACTCAAATCTTCGTCAATTTGCCGCCAATGGATGCCCGAATACGACAGATAAAAATCCCTGCGTTGTTCGTCTGTGGTATTTGCAAAACTCTTCCAATCCGAGAAGGCATACTTCGCGGTCTTGCCATCGGAAGTCGAGGCATATATGTATTGGGAGTCAACCCAAACGCGGGATATGAAGATTTGACGAAGCATAGGTTATTGGTTAAAAAACAAAAACCTGAACCCGAAAAAAACAAATATAGTTGGCATAATTTACGTATTTAAGTTTTCGGCAAATGTAAATGTTTTCATTGATATTTTGAAAAATATTTTGCAGTTTTCACGAATAACATTTTGTATTGTTTGTTCAAGTCAAAACTACACGCCTCGCCATCCGAGGAAAGATGCACGACCTCGAAAACAATATGAACATCAGCCGAATACCAAACACAACAGAAAAATATTATAAACGATTGGAAAGGCACAAGAAGGAGTATCAGGAGTTGGCGGAGGTTATTTCTTCTTCCTTCTTATCTTCTTCAAATTCCAATGTACTCAATCCCTTATACTTTTCATAAATATTGTAGATTTGCATAAACTCATCTATCGTAATTGCGTGGTTGCCAATTGGTTTGATAATTTCAATACCGGGCATTCCGTATGCATACAACTTATTAGTAATATTGATGAATACCCAATCGCAACTACTGTAATGCCCTTTGTACCAAGCGTGTTTAAAATGATTTTTATCCAACCATTTATAAAACGGAGCGTCCATATCACAAAGCGATTCGTCTTGTACCAAAAACGCTTCGGGATTGATACGGCTGATGATTGGCTTTTTGCGCTCTTCATCATAATAATATGGATATGTCTTCTTTGCCATATTTGTTGATATTGAATTAATGGCTGCGGAGTTTTTTTTGTTTCTCCACAGCCAATTTTTTGTTAATAATCAGCCGTTACTACGAGATTCTCCACGCCGTCCAATGCACCTTTCTTGATGCCGGAAACGAGTATGCCAACGTTGGTATCGAAAGCGCAGGCATAATCGCTTTCGTTGTCAAATTCTTTTACTGTGGCTTGCAAACCGTTACTGAGAATGATTTTGTCGTCAATGTCAATAAAACCTCCAACAATTTTGCCTGTAAGGAGATAGCCTTTCTTCGCCTCCACCCAATACACTTGGTCTATTTCCATTTTGAAAGGCTCGTCGAGCTCGTCAGTTGTTGGCGGAACATCGTAAATTTCGACCTTGCGGTTGTGCTCTTTGAGTTCTTTTGTGAGACGTTTTTCGTAGAAATTGTCCACGGCCTCCAAATATAGGTCGGGATTCTGATTTTTATGGCACTTCTTATGGTAGGCGTGGCGGTTG
>JAFXMJ010000536.1 GCA_017530465.1 Bacteroidales bacterium | reverse complement strand
TTTTTCAATTCGACGGTGCAAAATTAGGAAACATTTTCGATACCGCCAAATTTTTCGTCAACTTTTTCATCAACTTTTTTTTCTACGCGCTCTTTTTTGTGAATCAAGTAGAATACGCCGCCACAGATTGCAGGCAGCAACAGATTGATACTCCACAATATAATCGACGAAATAGTGGGCAGGCGGAAGTCTGAGGTATATTCTTTCAATACCATCACCGACGCCGAACACCTCACGCCCAATTCCGCCAACGCAGGCCTCGGCACAAAACTCATCAGCGCATAAATCAAAAATACCGACATCATTCCGTCCACAAACCCTATCTCGATGCCAAGCCCGACTATCGTCAAATAATTTTGCAACGAATACACCATAAACCTCACCAACGAAAACAGCATCAACTTAAACCGCTCACTATAAGTATAATGGCAGAAAAAATTGAGTTTTCTGCGGATGCCGCCCGACTTCTCGCTATTGCGGACGAAGGGAATCGTATATTTCGGAAACATATAAAAGGCGGTCATCAACGCCGTGCAGACAAAGCCAATCAGGATAAACCACCAACTCGTCAGGAAGGTGGAGTGCGAAATTTCGATGTCGCTCCACGCAAAATACACGCACGACAGCACGCCCATCAGCATCATCACAGGCATCTGCGAAAGTCCGCAATACGCCGTCGCCAATCCGCCCGACAACCTGTGACCGTGCTGCAACACCGACGGACGACCCAACGCCTCCCCCACCCTGTTGGGCGTAAACAATGACGGCGTTATCCCCTTCAAGACACCCACAAACGACACTCCAAAACTCACCTTCTCCACCGGCGAAAGCGAAATCCTCCATTTGACAGCCTCCAAAAGCCAATTGGGAGCCACTAAGAGCAACGCCAATACCAATGGCGTCCAACTAATATTGATATTGTCGGTGGTCAACTGTCCGAATTGCTCAAAATGGTCTTTAGTCAATAGATAAAGCCCAATGTAAAAAGCAATTACAAGCACTATTTTAATTATCTTCTTTAACGTCGGATGGGCTTTCATCGGGTATTACGGGTTGATAATCATTATTGAAAAAAGGCATCACGATCATCGCGACCATACCTACTACTGCAAACAGCAAATCCTGCATCCCGTGCGACACAAGCGCATACGCCCCGCCGTCGGGGTCGCGCACCACGCCATAAAGCGCAAGCACCTCTATCACAATGAAATGCCACGTCCCAATCCCGCCCGGCGACGGAACGATGACGCCAAAAGTGCCAAGCACAAACACCGTCAACGCCACCATCAGACCAAGATTTTCGGTGAAGGGAAACGCCTTGAAAAACAGATACACCGCATAAAAATATACAAAGTTGATAAACAGCGAGTGCGCCACAAACTGCCAACGTTTTTTCAAGCCGGCAATAGTCAGCATACCGTCCTTCAAATTGTGGAACGCCTTCCTGAGCCGGTCGCCGAGTCCAAACCAATTGCGCCTTACAGCCGTCCTGAGCAGCCAAATACCCAAGGCCACCAAGGCAACGCCCGCCAAAATTATCAAAACTATATGATTTTCAAACGATTGCCAATACTGCAAAACCGAAGGATTGTTGTCCAAGACGCGACCAATCACATCTATCTGCGTGACGAATACCACCGCCGCCACCGCCGCAAACACAATCACGTCGGCAATCCTCTCCGTAACCACCGTGCCAAGGCTGCGGCTAAACGAAATGCGCTCATACTTAGCCAAAACGCCACACCGCGCCACCTCGCCCGACCGTGGAATCGCCATATTAGCAAGATACATCACCATAACGGCAAAAAATAGGTTCAGCCGCCTCGGTCTATACCCAAACGGCTCCAACAGCAAGCCCCACCTCAGCGCACGGCTATAATGCGCCGCAACGGAAAGCACAACGGCGGCGGCTACCCACCCCCAACGCACCTCCGATATGGCGTCAAACATCCGTCCGAAATTATGCCCCCGGTACGCAAGCCAAAAGAGGAACGCGCCCAACGACATAAAAATCAGAAACTTAACTATGGTTTTTAAATATTTTTTCAACTCTTAACGTTTTCAAAGCAAAAAACTTTTGCAAAGATAGTCTTTTATTGGCAAAAATAATTTATCTTTGGGTAAAATTTGTAAACGAAATGAAACTGACCATCACATTAATACTTTCCATCGTCATTGCGACGAGCCTGTGCGCACAGACAGTGTCGCACAAGGAAAAATATGACTCCGACTTTATGTTCACGGACGGATTGTACTTGGACAAGGACGATTTCAAAAAAAATCTGCCCATAGACAAATCCCAAATTATCAGCGGCATAGACCCGACAGACTTAACCTATTTTGAGCAACTTGTCGAGCAAAAGACCATCAACCTATTTGACCGTCTCGGCAACGAAATCAGCGTCGAGACAAGCAAAATTTTTGGTTTTTGCAGCGACGGAACGGTCTATATCAACCACAACGGCACCTTCTCACGCATTGGAATCATTGGCAGCATCTGCCACTTCCTTGGCACCAAGACCGTATCGAGCAACATCCCAAGCCCGTATTATGGCTATTACGGACGCTACTACTCGCCTATTTATAGGCAGACATCCACCGTGGAGCCGCAACAATACCTCTACAACTTTGAGACCGGCGACCTCCTCGAATACAATCCGCACAACCTCGAAACACTTCTGATGGCTGACCCCGCAATCCACGACGAGTACGCCGCCCTCTCCCGCAAGAAGAAAAACGCCAAACTTTTCTACTATATGCGTCTCTACAACGAAAAACACCCTATCTATATCCCTGTATATGAATAAATATTAGGCATTTAAAACATTCTTTACAAAATCCACACTAACCT
>JAFXMJ010000535.1 GCA_017530465.1 Bacteroidales bacterium | reverse complement strand
CCCCTATTCAATTACTTCAATTACTTCAATTACTTCAACGAATACTTAATATAGTCGATTATCAGGCTATTATCTGCGCTCACGTCCTTGCCGTCGTCGTCCTTATAATCGGCGGCGATGGCTTCTTCGAGGTCTTGGATGGTGTAATCCTTGCAACCGATAGAATTTTTGTAATGCTCCACGGCATCCTTCAATTCGCCGAGTTTGCGGCAATTATGACCGGCGAGCACGTGGATTTCGGGGCAGGGGTCAACGGCTATCAACTTAAAACAATATTTCAACGACTGGTCATATTTGCCCGTGGAATAGTTGCACCACGCGATGGGCGCGAGCACCTTGGTATTTTTGGTGTCGAGATATTCCACCTTATAATAATACTTCAACGCCTCGGCATAATTTTCCAATTCGAGCAGGCAACGTCCAATGGTTGTCGCAATGCCAAGATTGTCAGGGTCTTGCGCCTCGGCGAGCCTGTAATATTCGAGGGCTTTGGCGGGCTGCGAAAGTTTGCGGTAGCACCACCCTATTTTTTTGAGATTCCAGAGTTGCTTGTCCTCAAAAATCTGAGCTTTGAGGTAATTGTCCAACGCAAGGGCTACGTCGCCGTTTTTCTGCGCGGCGTATCCCATCTTCTGATAGATTTCAAAGTTGGGCGCGGCGAGTGCGATTTCCTTAAAAATGTCGTAAGCCTGCACATAATATTCGTTGGAGAAGAAAAATTCGCCAACATTCCTCTTCTTGTTGACATCCTCAAATGCCATATCAAAAAGCAACGTGCCAGACGGCGAAAATCCCTTGCTGAATACGTCGATGAAATCCTTGCCGAGCTGATTGAGCTTGAAAAATCGGTAGATGTCCTGAATGTATTGTATCAACACCTTATAACTATACTCCTCGCGGTGCAGGAGCTGATCTTCCTTGGAAATTTCTTCCATCTCCTTGAACTCCATACCGACGTATTTGCCGAGGCTCTTGCGCTGTTCGGCGGGCATCAGGGCTACACTCAGACAAAACGAATACTTGTCGGAATTGCAGAGATACGGCGACTTGGCTATGGTAGCGGCAAATTTAGAGAGGTCAAACTCCTTGCCCGACACGCTCTCCGACATTTCCTTGACCGTCGGATGGTCGGCACGGAACGGCAAAAACCAATTTTCGATGCGGTTGAAAAAGGCGTAATGCTTCAATTGCGCGAAAGAATTGATGAAAACATCGCTGCCTTCGAGTTGCAATTTTGTCATTTCTGCCATTTTGTCAACCAAATCCTTGTTTTCGAGAATGTACTCCTTCCACGCTGGATTTTTGTCGTCGAGGGTGTCGTTGACCGTGGCGTCAGATTCCATCCTCTTCTTGATTCCGGGTACTATTTTAGATACCTGCGGGATGATGTCTTCTTCGATTTTCTTGGCGATTTTGTCAGTACCAATTGCCCTAATCATCTGAATGACTGTGGCTTCGTATCGCGGCTGAAATTTGTCAGATTTCACCAACATCGACAATATCTTCTTAGCCTCTGGAAACATCCGGATTCTCTTATTGAAATTATAAGACAATATCACTATGCCAACGAGGGCGCGCTGCCAAATCTGTTCGCGGTTTTGGAGGTAGATATTGACGAGCAGCCTGTATTTGGCAATGTCGAAGAATATCAAGCAACTGAGTGTCAACGCGCTTACAATCAGCGACTGGTCGGAGATGTCGGCATCGTTGTTGCCACAAAAACCAAAAAGCATATTGGAAGTATCCTGCGCAAGGCTCTCGCTGCGCAGGATGTAATCGAACCATTTGGCGATATTGTCGTGGCTTGGCGTGGCTACGGGCATCACAAGCGGCGCAAGGCTAAACACCTGAGAGGGAGCGTGTTTTTTCATCAAGGCGTTCCTCACAGAATCGGCTATAAGCAGCATCGACACCTGCATCTGCCTGAAAATCGCGTCGCGGTTTGGGTCGTTCATACCCTCGATGGTGTATTGGAGCATCATCTTGTAAGTCTGCTCCACAATGGCAAGGGGCGACGATTCGTCGTTGGTATTGATGACGCCCTGCTGCTTGACGATAGATATAGCGTCGTACAATTTTCCTTGATATGTGAGTTTGAGTATCTGCCTGTGTGTCTGCTTTATCTGGTCTTTGTTCATTTGATGCCGTGTAAGTTTATTTTTTGTAATATCAACAATTTGCAGACCGAACACGCCGAAACTGACAAATTGTCATTAAAAAAAGTTATATTAAAAAAAAATACAAAAACATTTGATTAATTCCGATAATTATTACTACTTTTGCCAAAAGAAAACATCTAACTATTTAAAACGTAAAACAATTATGTCAAGCGAAACATCAAACGGAAACAAAGGCTCAAATTTTTGGGTTTGGGTGCTTGGAGCCGCGCTCTTGGTGGCGTCGGGCTTCTATATTTGGGACAAGATTAAGTCCAAAAACAAGATTGAGGATCTCGAAGCGGAAAAGACGCAGATTTCAGCCGACTTCCTCAAATACAAGACCGAAAACGAAAGTATGGAGGCCAATTACACCGACCTGCAACGCCGTTACGACGTACTCAACGAGCAGCTCGGCGGCAACGAGACCCAGATTGCAAGTTACAAGGCTCAACTCGCCGCCAAGGATTCGGTGCTCAACAATCTCAAAAATTCGCTCAAAACTGCGCTCGTGGATTTCAAGAGCGACGAAATCAAGGTGGAAAACCGCGACGGCAAGCTCTACGTCATTATGCTCGACAAACTCCTTTTCAAATCGGGCAACGCCGAGGTGGAGATGAAAGGTCAGAAGGCTCTCATAGCCCTCGCCAAGGAACTCTCCAACAATCCTAATGTCGGCATTATGGTGGAGGGCCACACCGACAACATCCCGATGAGCGGCAAGACCTACAAGGACAACTGGGAACTCAGCTCCGCCCGCGCACTCTCCGTGGTACGCTGCCTCTCCGACGGTGGTCTCCCGCAAAAGAGGCTCGCAGCCGTTGGACGCGGCGAATTTTACCCCATTGCCTCCAACACCACCGAAGCCGGCCGCGCTCAAAACCGCCGCACCGAAATCATCCTGACTCCCTTCTCAGTGGAAAAACAGACGGCAAAATAAAAGCTAATTGAATTATAATCCAGACTCACCACGTGTATCATTCTTAATGTATATGTGGTGAGTTTTTTTTATGATAATTAATTACACATTGGATTACGACTTTTGAAAATGTAAATTACTCTTCAACATCCAAATCATTAAGATCAAAATATAACAAACGTGTCGGTTCATTAATGTCCTCGTCATTAAGAGGAATAAAACCATTAGTAAGATAGAAAGGAACAGCATCAGCGTACGCATCAACAGTTATAAACCGGCATCCTGTTTTATTGTCTGTAGTGAAGTAGCGCAGAATAAACAGTAAAAGATACGAACCAATTTTCTTGCCCTTATACGAAACGTCCACGCCAAAACGACCGATTTTGACAGCGGGATAACTTTTCAGTCGCTTACGGTTATTAAATCTACGACTAAATTTATTGTACTTTGTCTTGCTGTCAAAGTCAGAAACGGATATACGGTCGTTGGAGAGACTGAAAAAAGCAACAATATGTTCATTGTTGAAATCATCTGCATCTTTCAATACATACGTTACAGCCAATTTCTCCCTACAATAAAGTGGACTCTCATACAAAATAAAATCATTTAGGTCTGCATCTCCACAATCGAAAGACTTTACTACGCTCGATTCTTTGAGACGAGCCACAATCCACTGCGGCTTAACCGATTCATTTTGCTGGTTCATATTATTGCTGTTTTAATTCTTTTTGTTGTCTCTCAATTTCCTCCCCACGCTTAAACATCTCCATTACCAATTGGTATGCGTACTCCACTTCCGCCCGTTTTTCAGGCGAAAGAGGATGTTGTTCCTTCATACGGGCTTCAAAACGGCGTGCGTCTTCTCCGTATAGAATTGGAGTTTCTTTGATTGGTCGTGCCATAATTAAAGCAATTTTTATTGTTATGATTACGGTTGCAAATTTAAATATGTTTTTTAGAATATGCAAATAATTATTTGTCAATCACCTCAAACCACCTACTCACACGATTGCCATTTTGGTCGGTGATGGTGAGCAAATGACGACCGGCTGGAAGTTCTGCCGATATATTGTGAATATCTTGTGTTACAGCGATATATCTATCGTCGATATGCCAAAAGAGGCGATTGCCGGAGATGCGGGTGGTGGCTTCGATTACTATCCGTTGACGCTCGCCCCCAAAACCTTTTGGCAAGAAAATTTTGGCGTTGCTCTCTGGGTAAATTATCTGAATCGGGAGGTCGCTGTCGGTGTTGCGGTTGCAGTCGGGGCGCATCGGCGGCAAGACGCGGTAGTCGCTGTTGTGCTGCTTGTAATAATATTCCATCGCGGGCGGCAGGACAAACCATTTTCTGTGGACAATATTTTCGGGCGATTCGCAGTCGGCGGTTACGCGGTATTGCTCCGATGGGTCGAGGTGTATGGTCTGACAATACGGACAGCTCCTCGTATTGACGCCCGCCAAAGGCACAAGCATTTCCTCGGTCTGCGGACAATTTTCGGTGGCGACGTGTCCGCTTTTTTTGCAGACGGTAACGCTCGTTAAGTCGTCGTATGGCATCTGCAAATCCTGACGCGAGCGCGGCAAAAGTTTAATCACATCAAACAAAATCGGGGCAGAAGCCTTGATGCCAACGATGTTTGGGCGACCTTCGCCGTCGGCATTGCCCGTCCAAACTCCAACCACATAATTGCCCGTAACGCCTATCGCCCAAGCGTCGCGAAATCCAAAACTCGTTCCCGTCTTCCACGACACCACGCGGTCGGACCCAAACGAATCGTGCGAACTTTCGTCCTCGGGTCGCTCCACCATCGTCAAGGCTTTCAAGGTGTAATATATCGCGCCCGCTGTCATAAAACTGTGCGCGTCAAGGTCGGCGGATTTGGAGTGGTTGTCATTATTATAATAATAAAAATTTGGCAGATGGTAATCGTCGGGCGAGTACATATTGTTGTGCGTCAAGTAATTGCGCAAACTCCTCGTCATCGATGCATACGCGCCGCATAGCTCCCACAACGAAGCCTCGCAGCCGCCCAGTATCAACGAAAGTCCGTAATAATCAGCAGATTTATCAACGGAATTTATTTTGAGTTTTTTGAGGATGTGGATGAATTTTTCACCGGAATATTGTTGGAGCATTTTTACCGCCGGGACATTGAGCGACCGCGCCAAAGCCTTGTTTGCTGGCACTGCCCCATCGTATGTAAGTCGATAATTTTTAGGCATATAGCCTGAAATTTGCATCGGAATATCAGGCACAAGAGTAT
>JAFXMJ010000534.1 GCA_017530465.1 Bacteroidales bacterium | reverse complement strand
GGTTGCCGCCTCTTTTTGACAATTGGTGGCTACCGTTTCAAAGAAAGTCTTGATGTCGTAACTGCGGTTTTGTGTGTAACTTTCAAATGTAGAAACCAATCCACCGCCGTAGATGTGGCAATAAAGGTTGAAAAACGGGCCTACCCAGCCATATTCCGTCGGCGAGGCTTCGGTGGCAATGATGTCGCCGGTATAGCCGAGAAACATTTCTTGAATTGCCTCCACTTGATTTTGCGCCACTTTCGCGCTTTGGCGGTTTGCACTGAAAACAGGTCTTTCTTTGGGTGAGCAAAATGGATGCGTAGAATTGCAGCACGACCCGATTGTAATTACAAGACGCGCATTTTTTGATTTGAGTGTTTTATGAACCCATTCGAGCGGTATTAAACCTTCATCTGAACTTTGACCTAAACACATCTGCGGAAACGGATGTTTGCTTATGTCCTCTTTGTCCACATCGGGGCGTATGCCATGTCCTCCATAGTAGAAAAAAATGATGTCGTCCTGCGAATTAATGTCTATGTCTTCAACGATATTTTTGCAGTTGATAGGATTGGTGGCATCTCCGTAATAGTCGTTGATGTCCGCTATGTATCCCTTTTCAGAAAGGGCTGCGTTGATTATCTCAATGAAATGCGAGTACATATATTTTCGTGTATTGACCTCGCCTTCGCCAATGCTTTCGTCGTTGGTGTCAAAGAATGTAATCCAGTGGATTGTCTGTGCATTAGCACAAACGCAGACGATACACAACGACAACAATGTTATTAGTTTTCTCATTTTTTCCCTGTATTAAATTGTTTCAAATATTTGTTATCGGGGAATGCCAACAGGCCAAACCTTACAGGAGGCAACGCAGATTTGATATCGCGCTCAGCCAATTTTTTGCCTTCGGCAGAGTAGATACGCATTTTGTCAAGTACAAAATCGTAACAGATTGTAATACTCTTTTTCTTGGTTACAAACTTGAACGACAGATAGTTGTAAAACAATCCGTCAACAGCATAACCTTCTGAGAGGTTGCAAGTGTCAGCCACTATGTATTGAGCAATGGCAATCTCGTTGGCAGAGAGTTTTTTCTGAACACTGTCGCACATAATCTCTACGCTCTTTGCATCGAGAATTATGTTGGCAATGCTGTCGCCTACTTTTTCTTTAAAAAGGCGGTTGTAATGCTGCGTAATGCTCTCGTTGACAACAGCATCCTGCGCCATGCACGATGAGGTGCAAGATACGATTGCAAGAAGTAACAGCACAACGCGGTATTTAATGAGTGTCATCATCTTACTTTGTTTCAGTTATTTTTTAGTCATAATCGTCTGTTTCAATGTAATCATAATTGCACAATTATTGGTAGAGAATCCTTTGTACGGCTTTGTTCCATCAGGTGCTGTAAAATCTTCGTTGAAAAAATCGAAGAAATCATGTTCGTATCTTACGATTAACCAAGTACCGGAGCCATCCCCAATCGATTTATAATAGCCTATGCCAAACAGACCTGTAACACCGTTGTTAACATATTCTTTGTCGTTGTAGTCGCCTTTTGCCGACAATGCAAGATTGTACCTCATACCGGGTTCAAAGCAAAAACGACGTGAAGACTCCATGCTTCCAAAAGAAAAGCGCAAAGATACTTCCGGGGTTAGCATTTGTTTGGAGTAATTCGTATAATCATCTGCCCCCGGCATTTTGAGCCGCCAGTTCTGACGCTCGTAGCCGAATGCCAAGTCGAATCCGATGGGAGACACCATAGGACGATATCCCCAGTGAAGTCCCGCCGCAATATTGCGCGGTTTCCAATCCCACCACGGCTCGTTGCGTACATCTCCAAACGGGGTATTTACACGGCGACACACTATTGCCTTGTAGAACAATGCTTGCACTTGACAACTGTCCACATCCGTAAATGCGCAAGTAAGCCCCGCTTCTCCTAACATTCCGCTCAAAGCACCAATTAAACCATAAAGCGCATTATTGGGGACTTCAACTGTCGGACGCAGATACCACTGTCCTCTTGTTACCTGTCCGTTGACATTCGTGGCGAGCAACGCTATAAACGCCACAATAAGAATTAGAACTTTTTTTCTCATTTTTAGTTATGTATTTAATTAATATTCAGTTACTATCAGTTTTGCGCTGTTTGCGTATTTGGTGTGAAGTGCCTTGATGCGGCTCAGACACGGATTGCTTTTGGGTACAATTACCATATACGGACCAAACAAAGCACACACTCCTTCTTCTCCGTCTTCACAGAAATTGTAAAAATTTTCCTCAATAGGTTGCGTACCGATGTTGTCAAAGACGAATTTGTTGCCAAGTTTGATTGCTGTCTTTTGTATGTCTTCCGGAAATTTTTCTGTCGTGAACATACAACTCATGTTATATACTTTCGCGGTGTTGAAACTGCTTACATTTATTGATTTTGTTGAGCAACTCCAAAACATTGCCTCCATATTGGTTACATTACCTGTATTAAAACTGCCAAGATCCAAATATGCTACGCTCATATACATAAACATTTCTGACATATCGGTAACATTTGAAGTATTGAAATTGCTGAAATTTAGCGCATTACACTCTTCCGGCGGAAACCAAATATCGAAATCGTGTACGCCCGGCAGAGCCTCTGACAAGGATTTGTCCGTTATCATACAACCAGAAAACATTCCTTTCATATTCTTGACCTTTGAAGTGTTAAAGTGGCTCAAATCGATACTTGAAGCCTTGCAATTATTAAACATATACGCCATATCCGTTACATTAGAGGTATTCAGATATTGCAATCCCGAAAAATCACGATTATGGTATAACCCGCTAAACCAACCTCTTGTAGATGTAGGTCTTGCATTTGCAAAACTTTTGTCAATTACTATGTGCTTTACATATTCTGCGGCAATCCTGTTTGTCCATTCAAGGCTGTTATATTCGTCGATAGGAAATTTTGTTACGCCGGATATTTGGTCAATAATCTTTTTACCTTTGTAAGTTCCCGAATATGTATTGCCGTCGTACACGAGGTGCATTGTGTACGATTCATGAGCATCTTCTACGATGATTGCTTTCATAGTCTGTGCATACGACGGGAAAGCCATAGCAACCATCAGCCCAACCAAACATAATATTCTGATTATTTTCTTCATCTTAGTTGACTTATTTAATTAGTTTTTCAACTCGTTTGATGTCTTTTTGGATACTTTTTTGTACATATTTAGAGGATGTCAATTCCAATGCTTTTTTGTATGCATCCAGTGCTTTCTGATATTGTTTTGTTAT
>JAFXMJ010000533.1 GCA_017530465.1 Bacteroidales bacterium | reverse complement strand
GCCCGGACTACTTGCCACAAGCGGTTTTGGCGCATCGCGCAGCGGCTATGGAGATGCAACAGAAGAAGAATGGTAAAAAAAGGAGGACTCTACAATGAAACAGAACATCCGCACACTCGCCGCAATAATGATTTGCGGCATTGCCCTTGCCGCTTGCTCCGACAAGGACAGCGACGACAACACAAACATCGTCAATCCCACAACAGACACAGACAACGTAGAGACGGTGTGCACACCGTCTCTACCACAATCCTGCACCCTCACCATCACCGCCACAAAAGGCAACGACGCAAGCCTCAGCAAGGCTCTCTCGCTCACTAATGACGACAAAACTCTCAACGCATCGTGGAAAAAAGACGAAAAAGTTGCCGTCTATAACGGTGAAGACAAAATCGGCGAATTGACGGCGCAAAGCGACGGCGCATCTACAACGCTTTCAGGCGACAATCTGTCGCCCGCACCTACCGTAGGTGCCACTCTCACCCTCAAATTCAACGAAACCGATTACAGCGGTCAGGTCGGCACATTGGAGACAATCGCCTCTACATACGACTACGCCACCGCCACCGTAACCGTAAAGTCCGTATCTGCCGACGGTAACATCACAATAGAGGAATCCACCGCCGAATTCGAGAACCAACAGGCAATCGTGAAATTCACGCTGAGTAGCGACGGTACAGCCATCAACGCCACGTCCCTGAAAGTCAACGACCTCACCATCAATCTTGCCTCGGCTAAGAAAGAAGTATTTGTGGCGATACCTGCCGAGACCAAAGCTGTGCCCAAAGACATCACCCTCACTGTCTATGACGGCACATTCTCGTACACATACACAAAAAGCAGTGCTACGATTGCTGCCGGCAAATACTACACAATCAACGTCAAGAGTTTGGTGCAGTCAACCACAATAGACCTCTCAACCGTCAGCAAAAACTCTGAAATTCCCAACGGCTTCGTTCTTACCGGCACACTCTCCGGCAACCACAAAATCTCCATCGCTCCCGGCGCAACCGTTACACTCAACAATGTGACTATCGAGGGCGAAGACAACAATAGTTACAATTGGGCGGGCATCACCTGTGATGGCGACGCCACAATAATCCTCGAAGGCGACAACACAGTAAAGGGATTTTACAAAAATTATCCCGGAATCTACATTGCAGAAGGTAAGACCCTTACCATCAACGGCACGGGAACGCTCAATGCAAGCAGCAATGGATGGGGTGCGGGAATAGGCGACATTTTTGCAAAATCCTGCGGCAATATCATAATCAACGGCGGCACTGTAACTGCAACAGGCGGAAAGTACAGCGCAGGTATCGGCGGCAGTAGAAATGCAACTTGCGGTAATATTACAATCAACGGCGGCACAATAACTGCGACAGGTGGATTATACGCCGCAGGCATCGGTAGCGGAGACAACTACTCGACTTGCGGTAAAATTACAATCAGCGGCGGAGAAGTAACCGCGACAGGCAGTTCATACGCCGCAGGCATCGGTAGCGGTTATACTGCAACTTGTGAAGCTATCACAATCAGCGGCGGCACAGTAACCGCGATAGGCGGTGTATCCTGCGCAGGTATAGGCAGCGGATATTACCAATCGTCTTGCGGCAACATAACAATCACCGCCGGAGTAGAAAAAGTTACCGCCACCAAAGGTCAAGATGCCCCCAACAGCATCGGCGCAGGCTACAATAGCACCTGCGGCACTGTCACAATCGAAGAAGGCGCAAACGTAATACAAAACTAATCTGCCTCACTAATCCTAATAAGAAAACTAACTCCGCCGTCCGAGAGATTTCTTGGGCGGCGGAGTTTTTTTGCCAAAAATCTGCCACGAAACGCAAAAAATAAATTTCGTGGCAGATTTTTGGGCTAAAATTCTGCCACGAAATGGAAAATTTTGATTTCGTGGCAAAAAAATGGGCTAAAATTTTGCCACGAAACGGAAAAATTGTAACTTCGTGGCAAAATAAGCAAAATATTAAACGATATGGCAACAGCGGCAACATTAAACTATAATTCGGAGGTAGGTCTGTATTGGAACCTACTGAAAGGTGTGAGCAGCTCGGTAAAGAGTGCTCTTGTGAACCTGTTGCAGGATTCATTGAAGTCCGAAAAAAAATCTAACGCCGAGAAACAAGAGCAAAAAAGTTATTATGACATCCTGAATAAATTCCTGACATACAGCAATTACGGAGAAAAATGGGATGGTATGTCAGCCGTTCCTCTCTCAGAAAAAGATAAAGCCAATTTTTCTGATGTCTTAAACAAAATTGACAAGAAATATTTGGATGGATTGACGATTTTCCCCGAAGTCAATGGCACGTTGCTGATAGATTCTACAGTGAAGGAGGCGGGGATATGCTTGGGAGACAATGCTTTTTCGTATTTCATCACAGAAAATAACGAAGTTTCGGGACAAGATAATATTCCGTATTCGACTGCGGCATTGATTGACACCATAAAGAAAATTGTCAAATAGTTTTTCTCCACCGCCTCCCCAACAGCTTTTCAACTATTCAGCTTCTCCAAATGGCACATCATCAGCGAATCGTCGGCGTTGTGCAGGTGCATACCGCCGCCTTCGCAGTAGCGGAAAAATTTGCAGTCGGCGCAGATGCCGATCTTTGCCCAATCGCGGTTGCGGAATTTTTGGAATTTGGTGTTCCAGACCCCCCAAAAATCATCCTTGTAAATATTGCCCTGACTGAATACCGCACGGATGCCCGGACACGCCGAAATGTCGCCGTTGCTCATCACCGACGCCACCGAAACTCCCGCCTCGCAACTGTAAAACAAGTCGCGGACATCGCTCTCGTAACGTCCCAAAAAGCCTTCGCAACTGTAACTTACGTGCTTGCCCTCGGCGCGGCACTCCTTGATAAACTCCATCAGGCGGCGCATCTGCGCACCGTCGAGAAGAAGTTCCTTATTCTCGGCGGCACGACCAGCAGGGAATGCCGAAAATACGCGCCAACTCTCCACTCCTACGTCAAACAACATTTTTTTCAGTTCGTGGAGACCGTCCAAACTCCGTGGCGTTACGCAGGTGGCTACGTCCCAATTGAGCCCCGAAGTCATTCCCAAAAGCCTGATTGCATTGAAGGCGCGTCGCCAACTATCGCTACTGCCGCGCATAAAATTGTGGTCGTCCTCGTTGCCATCGAGACTTATAGTCGCGCTCCTAAGTCCGCTGTCTATCAACGCTTTGAGACGGTCAACACTCAATAACATACCATTGCTGACAAAACCCCACGGATATTCGCGTTTGTAGAGTTGCTTGCCAACATATTCTATGTCGTCGCGCAACAACGGCTCGCCCCCGGTGATGATTATCATCAATTCGTGGTTGTTGACGTGCGGAGTCAGTCGATCAATCACCGAGAGGAAATCATCGGCGGGCATATCTTTGATTTGAGATTTTGGCAGACACGCACTGCCGCAATGACGGCATCGAAGGTTGCACCGCAGAGTACATTCCCAAAACAACTGACGGAGTTCGTGGAGTTTTTTGCGGTTGTTTTTGAGGCTGCGGGCAAGTTCGAGACCGATGCGTTTTTTCAGCGAAAGTTCCATCTTATTCTTCTGGATTTGTCGGAGTTTCGGGTTCTGACGGAGTTTCAGGAGATTCTGGGTCAGACGGCTGTTCGGGAGTTTCGGGGTCTGCGGGTTTCTTTTTTAGAGTGAAATCGTGTGTAGCAGAGTAACTGCCCTCGTACCAATCGCGGTCGCCACCCTTGAAATCGGTGTCAACTTGTACAGAATCGGCAGCATAGACGCCTGACGGGTCTTCCGCCATAACCCAAAAATAGGGATCGGGGGAAATGCGTTTGGCATTAAATACAAATTTGCCGTCTTGGTCAGTCTTGGTGGTGTCGCCGTAATTATCACGAACATAGACTTTTACACCTTCCACAGCCAAACCTTCTTCGTTGAGCACTGCTCCTTCCACCTTGAATTGTGCGTATGGCTGACCATAGAGACACGGACTTTCTATGTAATGCTCACCATCATCAGGATTAGGATTGGGAGTGGCAACATTATTGTCGTCATCCTTGCTGCCACAGGCTGCAAATCCCAACATTCCAAGCAGTGCCGAAATCATCGCGCACCACTTCACAGTCAAATACTTTTTAATCTGTTTCATTTTGATTATTTGTTTTGGAGATAATTATTTTGATGTTTCTGTTTCGGGTTCTGACGGCTGCTCAGGAGACTCTGGGTCTGACGGCTGTTCGGGAGTTTCAGGTTCCTCTGGCTCTGACGGTAGTTCGGGAGTTTCGGGTTGGGCGGGCTTCTTTTTGAGCGTGAAGTCGTGTGTGGTAGAATAACTGCCGACGTACCAATCGCCGTCGCCGCCCTTGTAATCGGCGTTTACTTGCACCGAATCGGCTGCATATACGCCTGACGGGTCTTCCGCCATCACCCAAAAACTGCGAGTAGGACCAAAATCATTGGCTTTGAACACATACTTGCCATTTTGGTCGGTCTTGGTGGTGTCGCCGTAATTGTAGCGAACATAGACTTTGACACCAGCAATAGGTGCACCTTCTTCATTGAGGACAGAACCTTCCGCCTTAAAATCGGCGTGCGGCTGTCCATACAGGCAAAGCATATCGTCGTCGTCCTTGCTGCCACAGGCTGAATAGCCCAACATTCCAAGCAGTGCCGAAATCAACGCGCACCATTTCACTGTAAAATACTTCTTAATTTGTTTCATTTGGATTATTTATTTTGAGGTTTAATATTTTGCTGTTTCAAGTTTTTGAATTTAGACGGAGTCACACCATAAAGGGCAATTATTTCGCCGCCACCGTGGAATATGGGCGGTTTGTCGG
>JAFXMJ010000532.1 GCA_017530465.1 Bacteroidales bacterium | reverse complement strand
GGCAAACGGCAATTATCTGTTCCTGAATTTCAAGGTTGGTAAGCCCGAAAAATTTGAAATTCTCTTGCAGGACAGCACGTCTAAAAAGCGCAAGACCACAATTGCCTACGAAATCAAGGAGCGCACAAAGCGCAGCCGTGGTTTTTCGGACAAGGACTTGCTCTATATGCTTATGCCCGACCGTTTTGCCAACGGCGACCCAAACAACGACAATATGCCGGGAATGTTGGAACAGTCCAACAATTCCAACCCCGACGGACGACACGGCGGCGACATCAAGGGCATCAGCGACCACGTTGACTACCTGAAAAAACTCGGCGTTACAGGCGTGTGGATCAATCCGTTGCTCGAAAACAATATGCCCGCCTACTCGTACCACGGCTACGCGATTACGGATTTTTACAAGGTGGACGCCCGCTACGGCACCAACGCCGAATACAAGGCTCTCGCCGACCGCCTGCACGAAAACGGCATCAAGTTGATAATGGATATGATTTTCAACCATTGCGGCTCCAACAACTTCTTGTTCAAGGACTTGCCCGATTCTACGTGGGTGCATCAGTGGCCTGAGTTTACGCGGAGCAATTACAGAGGCACGGTTTGTTTTGACCCCCACGCCTCCGAAAGCGACAAGAAACAGATGCTCGACGGATGGTTTGACTCCACGATGCCCGACTTCAACCAAGCCAATCCCTACTTGCTCAAATACCTGATTCAAAACTCGATATGGTGGGTGGAGTATCTTGGTCTCGACGCTATCCGTATGGACACCTACCCCTACAACGACAAGATGGCGATGCGCGTTTGGTGCGACGCCCTCCACAGGGAGTACCGCGACATTTCGCTTTTGGGCGAGGTGTGGCTCAACGAAAACCCCTTCACTACCTATTTCTGCAACGATGTAAGGAATCTCGACGGCTTCACTTCGGGTCTCGACCACGTTACCGACTTCCCGCTCACTTTTGCGCTCAACAAGGCGTTCAACGAGCCTGAGGCTTGGGAGACGGGAATGGCGAGGATTTATCAGCATTTTGTGTCCGATTACCTCTTGCCTCACCCCGAGAAAAACCTCGTCTTCATCGACAATCACGACCTCAACCGCGTTATGACCGATATGCACGGCGACGTTGACAAGGTGAAGATGATTTTCACCATAATACTCACCACACGCGGCATCCCCTGTATGTATTACGGCAGCGAGGTGTTGATGGAATCGCCCAAGGACGGCGACGGATGGAAGCGTCAGAATATGTACGGCGGTTGGCAGGGCGACACCAAAAACGCCTTCACCGGCAACGGACTTACCGCCAAGGAGAAGGATATGTTCAATTTTATATCCACTCTCGCCAACTTCCGCAAATCGTCTAATGCATTCTCAGGCAAGATGATACACTTTTTGCCGCAGGACGGGGTTTACGTCTATTTCCGCATCAACGGCGGCGAGAAGGTGATGGTGGTCATCAACAGTTCTGACAAGGAAAAGACATTGGATCTCAGCCGTTTTGTCGAGTGTCTTGGCGGCGTGAAGACGATGAAAAATGTGCTTGCCAACGATGCTGCTGTGCAACTGCCCGCAAGCATCAAGGTTGCCAAAAAAACTCCTCAGGTGTGGAAGTTGAATTAATAATTTTAGCTGATGCTGAAAAAAAACTGCGATTACTGTGGTAAATTCCTTTAAGTTTTTGTAACTTTGCGGTCGGTTTTGAAAACTAAACACCGACATCAAAATTGGACATTGCTATACTATATAGAGGAATCATAATTGGTTTTTTGGCGGCGTGCCCCATTGGAGCTGTTGCCGTTCTATGTGTACAAAAAACCATACAGAAAGGTTTTTGGCAGGGCTTCCTGATGGGCATCGGGTCGGCTTTCGGCGACTTTTTCTATGCCTTGGTTACGGGGTTCAGCCTGTCGTTCATATCCAATTTTTTTGTCAACCACAGGGTTCTTATCGGCATCATTGGCGGCATATTGATGTTGGGATTGGGGTTCAATATTTTCAGCAAAAACCCCGTGAAGCAGTGGAAGGAAAACAAAAAGATGAACAATTCCTTCTCCAAGCTCAAAGTTTTGGGCGACTTTGCGGCAAGTTTCGGACTCACCATCTCCAATCCCCTCACCATACTGTCGTTTGGTGTACTATTTACGGCGTCGGGAGCCATCAGCACCGAGACACCGCCGCTCGAAACGTCCTTCCTGCTGCTTGGCGTCATCATTGGCGCGGTGGTGTGGTGGGCGTTTTTGGCGTTTGTAGTCAATATCTTCCGCGACAAGATAGGCCCGCGCCACATTATGTGGATCAATAAGATTACTGGCGTGTGTGTAATGCTGTTTGGCACGTCGGTAATCATAATGGTAACGTTCTTCAATGACAAACTTTGACCGCATTTTTCCCCTCTCCTTATTATATATAGTGTGGCTGCTGATTGCCTCGTGCAGCGGCGGCGAGATTGCGCCCGCAATGGTGGCTACGTATTTGGGCGACGATGGCAAAGAGCGCGAGATGGATGTTTTTGTGGATAGTAGTTATAATCATTATTTTTATAGCAACTATACCAACAGCCCCCGACCCGCCATCCTCTATTTTCACGGCGGCAGCTGGATAAGCGGCTCACGCGCCAAGATTCACCAACGATACCGAGAGCCGATGTTGCAAAGGCTTGTAAAAAAAGGTTTCATTGTTTTTTCTGTTGATTATAGACTCGTAGGGCTTGGGCGCGGACACCTCGAAGGCGTGGTTTCGGATTGCCGGGCGGCGTTGTTTTACGTGGTCGATAATGCCGATGCTTTGGGCGTGGATACGTCGCGGATAGGGCTGTGGGGTTCGTCAGCGGGGGCGCACCTTGCAATGATGACTACATTTGCAGATACTTTGGCGGCGCGGCGGGTCAAGTTTTTGATTGACGATTTTGGACCTGTTGACATTCACAAAATGTTTTCGGAAGTGCCGGAGTGGGGTATGGCGTTGATTTCCGACATTGTTTTTGATATTGATGGCAAGAGCCTCGCGCAGTTCGACTCGTTGACCACCGTATATTCTCCAATTAATTATAATACCAATATCCCCGTGCTCATCTTCCACGGTGAGGACGACAATGTGGTGGACATTTCACAATCGCGGATGCTCCATAGTAAATTGCTGACTAATAGCAAGTTAGTCTTCTTCGCCAGCAACGGACACGGATTGAAGAATCTTGATGAGAAACAGTTGAAAATGTATATGGAAACCTTTGAGGAGTTTGTGGAAGGTGGTTGGAGTGCGGACGTCTCGTCCGCCAAATAATTTTAAGCATCCTTCACGTATAGATACAAAAAATGGAGCAAGCTCCTTGAGACGCACCGCTACAACCGCTTATCCTTGCTTACTTCCGCACCTGGGGAGGTTCGCAGGAGCTGGTCGTTCAAGACTTACTCCGACTGCAAAGGTAGATACTTTTTCTAATATACAAAACTTTTTTGCGATTTTTTTTATAAAAAAATTTTTTTCATTTTTATTTGATTGTATTACAGACAATTATAAATAAAATTTTTTTTTGATGACAATTGATAAAAATATTTTTTTTATCTTTGTAAGGTTAAACAAGCAAGATTGACATCTAATGATAAGTGAAAACAGTCACCTTTATTGGTCGAAGTCGCTGTTTTGGGGGCTTGAAATAGGGGTAGACATAGTGTTGTACTGCATTGTGGCGCAGTGGTGGTGGGACAGGCCGTTTGGCGTGTCTGGCTTTGTGCCATATATGATAATTGCCATCTGCATCTTTCAGTGCCATAGGGAGTTGGGCAAGTTGGATCCGAAGATTACCTTTGCCGAGCTGCTGCTTGCGGGCGTGTGCTCCGGGGCGTCTGGCTCGCTGATAGTGGATTTGTATGCGGCGATATACGTCAAGGCATACGACCCTTCCTTTATGGAGCAGATGGTGGAGCAGTCGGTGGAGCTTGCCACGCAGCTGGGCTATGCCGACGGCGATATGGCGGAGGGGGCGCGCAGTGTGTTCGTGCCGGTGCTGATGGTCTCGACGACATTGGTGTATGCGTTTGTGTCGTTGATAATGTCGGCTTTCGGCGCGTTTTTAATTAACCTCCGCAAAAAACACAACAAAGGCAACAACAGCAAGCAACAACAATAGAAAATGGACATATCAGTAATCGTACCAGTATATAACGAGGACGAGTCGATTGGCGAGCTCCGCGAATGGATAGCCAAGGTGATGCAGGACAATAATTTCAGTTATGAGATTATAATGATAGACGATGGCAGCACCGACGGCTCGTGGAAGAAGATAGAGCAGATGGGCGAGGACGACCACCGGGTGAAGGGCATCAAATTCCGCCGCAACTATGGCAAGTCGGCGGCGTTGAACGAGGGATTCCGCGCCGCGCAGGGCGACGTGGTAATCACTATGGACGCCGACCTCCAGGACTCTCCCGACGAAATCCCGGAGCTTTACCGGATGATCACCGAGGACAAGTACGACGTGGTGTCAGGCTGGAAGAAGAAGCGTTACGACCCGCTCTCCAAGACCATCCCGACCAAGCTGTTCAATGCGGTGACGAGGTGGTTTTCGGGCATCAAGCTCCACGACTTCAATTGCGGACTCAAGGCGTACCGCAACACCGTGGTCAAAAGCGTGGAGGTGTACGGCGATATGCACCG
>JAFXMJ010000531.1 GCA_017530465.1 Bacteroidales bacterium | reverse complement strand
GTTTGTTTGTCGTCAATTCTTGTAAAGCCTTCATAATCTTCTTTTTTGAACAATAATCCTGCAATTCTGTCCACAAAAACATCCTCGATTTTGCCGTTCACTATGACCCACGCAACGTTGCTGAAATTCTGTTCCTTGATGTACAGATACGCCAAAGACGTTTTTCCGCTGCCGCCAATGCCGCTGACAACCACGCATTTGTGGCTCTTGAACTCGTGGTCGAGTTTGTCGAGCATATCGCGACGCGGAATGAGGTTTTCGGGGATGGAGATGTTTTTGATGATGGTCGAAGCGGAGGCAGATTTTTTTTGCGCAGTATCCACATCAATTCCCACAATTTTCAATAGATTTTTGCGAAAACCGTCTTGTCCGAGCGACAAATAGGCAACGTCCTGCAATTTGGAAAGTTCTTTGAATTGTGTTTGGTCAAATTCAGGACGCACATTTATTGCTGGAATTATGCGGATTTTGCCTTCGGCTTTTTGACGTTCCAAAGCCGTTTCAATTTCCTTGTAATACCAATCGGTTTTGCCGTCCTTGGGTTCGCGGACAAAGGTAAACTTGTTGATACAGATTACAATGTACTCCGAAGAATTTAATGCTTCATCCAAAGATTTCGCCCATTCGTTTGGTTCGTTGTACAAATCCTTTTTGTCAACAAAAATCTTGTCCTCATCGATATACTCGCTTAGGATATTGTAAACAGTATCTTTGAACACCGCATCATCTCTGCGGTAGCTTATGAAGACTTTGTATCTGTATTCCATTGTGCGTTATAGCTTTTGTATTTCCTCGATTGTAAGTCCTGTATAACGCGCAATCTTCTCGGCAGGCTCGCCATCGGCTTTCATCAGACGTGCAGTTGCAATCTTGCCTTCGGCAATACCTTCGGCTCTGCCTTTGTCATACTTATATTGCATCTGTCCGTGGTAACTTACATAATTATGAAAACTGTCGTCGTACTGCATCTGTTGCGCCGGGGAGAGTGCAGAGTACGAGGCAAGTTCTTCAAGCCGCATAAAGAGCGGTATCTCTTTTGTAAATGACAAACTTGTTTCCATCTCAGACATATTTGAAAGGTTAAAAATCCATTTGTCGATGTCGTCTTTGCAGTCGGAGGCTTTCATCTCCCTGTAAAACGGCATTTGTATCTTCCAATATTGGAATACGTGAGTGTCGATGTAGTGTTCTTTGGTCTCCATCAGGGCAAAGTGCGACAACTTTTTGGGATGGGCTTCGTCCTTGAAATTCATAAAAAACACTCCATAAATGTTTTTCAAGTGGTAGTCCCAAGCCTTCTTAATCGTCTTTTCTTCTTTGCCTGACTTGTCGACGTATGTCATATAGCCTTTGTTCTGTTGACGGGACGCCGCCCGCGACAGGTAAAAAACTATGCGCTCCGAGAAAAAGTTTTGTGAATCATTCTGCATTTCAATCACAAACTCTTCGCCGGTGTCTGTTTCGCAATGCACATCATAAACCACCCGGCGAGTTTCCTTGCTTGTCTCGTCGATTTCGCCGTCGGTAATGGTGACTTTTGCGATGTTCACATCAGGGTATTCGCGGTGCATCAAGGCATTGAGGAAACCTCTTGTAATTTCCTCGTCCTTGAAAATCCTCTTAAACCCAAAGTCCGTTGCCGGATCGATAAATTTTGTCATAATCAGTAATATTTGCTTTCGTCTGCAAATGTGGGAATTTTTTTTGAAAATGCAATAATTTTAGGTGGAAAAAATTGCCAAAAAACTATACCACCGCCTCCACAATCTCCTTGTCCCCGTACTTGATTGTGCGCACTCCTGAATCTTTTTTCTGATTGAAACAGAAACTCAACATATATCCCTTGTTAACGTGGTAATAATCAAGGTATTCGGTGAGTTGTTGCTCGCCGCGCTCGTTGTAAGCGTTGCCGCGCCAAATTTTCATTTCGATGATGTACTGAGTGCCGAGGTAGTCGATAATCATATCGGTGCGGGAGCGGTCGCGGGTTTGGGCTTCGATGTAGTAATTGCCTGTGCCATTGATGATTGGCTTGATGTAGAGCATAAAATATCGACGTCCTTCCTCCTCCTTGAATGTTTGCTCCTCTCCCCCATAAATGTCGTTGAAATGCACCGCAAAACGTTCGAGAATCTTGTCCATTTTCAGCAGTCCGTTTTCAACAAACTGATTTTTTTCGATGCTGCCTTGGTCGTAAATGCGGTTTTCCATCTGTTCTTCCACGATGAAAAAATTGTACAGCCGTGTCTCGATTATGCGGTTGAAAATCTTCACCTTGCCGTTGTCGCTGTCGATATAATTGAACATTTTTGAAATCGACATTACGCGGTCGTCGGTGTTGAAGGTGTATGACGTGCCGTGGTACAAAATGTCTTTCAACATCTTGGTCATCGTCGGGTAGTCGTCGAGTTTCTTTATCAAATCGTCGAAAAACGTATTGCTCTCCGTCAACAACATATTTTCTGCCTTCAAAAAGCCTTCACGATTCCATTCTAATTTGTGAGTGTCAATCAGTTGGCACAATCTCGACACAAAAAACGGATAGCCTGACGTATAATCCGTAATCAGTTGCGCCATTTTGGGAATATCCATACCTGTTTTGTGGTCGGCTTCATATTCGGCGAGCATTTTTTCGATGCCGCTTTTCGATAGCGACATATCCTCGTCAAACGGCACGGCGATGTTCCACGGGCTGTTGTATTGGTGTTCCGATTCGGGACGGACTTTGAGTTTCAGATTTTTGATGTCGTAAACTCCGGCAAGAATCACTGATTTGAAAGTCGGCAAGTCTCTGCGGTTCAGATACTTGTCACGCAAAAAACGTAACAGGTTAATAAATGATTCGTAATTGCTTGCATTGTCCACCTCGTCGATTATCAAGACGATTGGTTTGTCGGAATCGGAACAAATATTTTCTATAAATTCAGTAAAATTTTCGACGCTGATTTCCTTATTTTCAGAGTTTTTGTCAATAATCGTTGTAATTGCATCACGGACATAATCATTGATGTTTTTCCTGATTTTGATTTGATTTTTCATAAGGTTCACCAATGAAAACGCCAACCTGTCGTCCGTTGCAAAGTTGTTTTGATTGAAACTTTCAAAACTTATCGAAAATACAACATAATCCTTGCTCAACCGTTTCGTCAAGTGGTAAAGCGTGGTTGTCTTTCCGTATTGGCGTCCACGGTTGATGGTGATGTATTCTCCATTGGCGACTTTCTGTTCAATGATGTCGAGCCGTTTGGTGATGTCCACCATATAATGTTCGTCGGGGTAACAAGTTCCCGTTGTGTTGAATCTGCGCATAGTCGTTACAATTTTGCTGCAAATATAATCATTATTTTCTTATAAAAAAATATTGCCGCCAATCTCCCTTCGGAAAATTGGCGGCAATGATGTATAATTACCTTATAAAAAACCTTTAATACCTTACCTTGAAGCTCCTTTCGCCTATCCTGACTACTGCGATGCCGGAGCCACGGCCGATGACTACTTCCTCGCGGTCGGAGTGGGTGACACCGGTAGTGAGGAGGCGGCCGGTGACATCGATGATGCGGTATTCGGTGTCGGGCTGCGACTGGATGTAAATCGTCTTGTCATACGACCAAACCTTGATGCCGCCAAGCAGGTCGATGATTTCGGAAGTCGGGGTCGGGTCGTCCTCGTCGTCGTCAGGCTCATCGGGAACGTCGTAAAGCTCAATGAGGCTTAATTTGCAAGCCAAGAGCAAAAACTCGTGGAGGCCGCCGCCGCTGCTCTGGTTGGAGAAGCGGATTACAACCTTGGTCTTCTTCTCGACATTGAAGGAGAGTTCGCGCATAGCAGCCGACGAAAGGTCTGCCGAGGTGTTGCCGTTGGCGTTAGGCTCGGCGGTGTAATTGTCGGACGAGGCAATGATGTCGCCGGTTTTGAGGTTTACAATCTCCACCTTGTAATCGGGATTCTCCTTCCACGCCGCCATCGCAAATGTCAATTTGTATTCGCCAGCCTTCAATTGGAGCGGATAAGCCGAGAGGCGACCGTATTCTGCCGAAACCTCGCGCCAGTAGAGGCCCTTGCCCTGATAGCCGCCAAAACCGTTCATAATGCGCGCTCCACGGTCGTAAGTCTTGGGATATTCGTGAACTTCGCTGCCTTCCTGGGTGCAACGCCAACCTTCCGGCAACGTGCCAGCCATTGCGCTATTGAAATCCACCTTGCTGACAGCCATCTTGTCCCTGAACACCGGCAAAATCGTGAGGTTGTCGTCGGGCATTGTGAATGTTACTTCCGTTGCGCCTTCGGGTACGGGGATTGTTTTGCCCTGAGTGAAATACACAGAGTTGACAACCTTCAATTGCAACAATTCCCAGCCTTCTTCCGGCGTGGCGGTGATGGTGACTGTC
>JAFXMJ010000530.1 GCA_017530465.1 Bacteroidales bacterium | reverse complement strand
ATGCCGAGGGCAACGCCGTGCGCACCACCCCAAAGCACAAATTTCCACGCCGCACCGTGCCAAAGTCCGCCGATGAGCATTGTCAAAAGTAGATTGACATCCGTGCGAATCATCTTGATAGTCTGCGGGAAAGCAATTGTTACCACCCACGCAATGATACACACACTTATTATAATAGGCGCAATCAAAAATCCCTTCATAAACAACGCCACAGCAATCACAGTTGCCAATACAAGCGTGGTGGCGACAATAATCTTATTGCCTGTCTGATAGGCAATTAAACCCAAAATACCAACCACTACCAATGCTATCACCCAAACGTTGACACCGCAAGTCAATGCGGCGGCAAGCACCACAAGCACCGGCACAGAAATCACCGAAAATTTGGAAACTTCCCTGTTGCCGCCCAACGGAATGTAGAGATATTCCATCAACCACGACGACAACGAAATATGCCAACGTTTCCAAAACTCACTGACTGTCAAACTCTTGTACGGCGACTTGAAGTTGATGCCCAAGTCGTAACCCATAATGCGCCCGATGCCAATCGCCATATCAGAATATCCCGCAAAATCGCAGAATATCTGCAAAGCGTAGCCCAATACCGCCATCAAGTTTTCAAAACCGTTGTATGTCTGCGGCGCGGCAAAAATGAGGTCGTTGTATTGCGCTATGTAATTGGCAATCACTGCTTTCTTAAAGAGACCCGTTATAATAAGCCAAAGTCCCGAATATGCTTTTTCGCGGCTGAGTGTTGGCGTAGTGTCCAACTGTGGAAGAAATAGGTTGGCTTTTACGATAGGACCCGCCACCAACTGAGGGAAGAAGGTCAGATAAAACGCAAAATCCATCAAACTCTTTGCCGGTGGCACACGTCGCCAATATATGTCGATGATATAACTTACACTTTGGAATGTATAAAAAGAAATTCCCACTGGCAGGAATATCTCAGTGAAACCGAAATTGCTGCCAATGAGTTGGTCGATGTTGAAAATAATGAAATTGGTATATTTGAAGTACGCCAAGAGCAACATACTCGGCACAACGCCCGCTACGACCCACCATTTGCGTTTTCGCGTGTCTTCGGTGGCAGCAAGGCGGTTGCCAATGATATAATCGAGGATTGTGGTACCCACCAAAATCACCACATAATTGCCGCTACTTTTGTAATAGAAAAATAGGCTGAACAACGTTATGTAAATGGACACCAATTGCTTGCGCTTGTAAATGAGGTTATACACCGTCATAAACACCAAAAACAACAACAAAAACTGCCCGCTATTGAACAACAGCGGCGCATCAGGGTCGTAAACAAATATCCGCGCAAGATTGTTAAAAAATTCCACTTTCAATTTTCGATTTTTTGATTTGTTGACTTGTTGATTTTCTCCTACCCCACTCTGCTGATTGTCAGCAATTTGTCGTAATCCAAAATCTCCACATTCTTGCCCGAAACGCGGATGATGCCGTCGTTGGAGAAAGCGCGGAGTGTGTGGATTATCTGTTCGCGGCTACATCCGGCATATTCAGCCAATTCTTGACGCGAAAGCCCAAGACTGAACGACCGAGCCTCGTAGATTTTGTCCGACAAATACAACAACACGTCTGCCACACGTCCATTGCTCTGTTTCCTTGCTACGGAGATAAAATTGAATATCGCCGCACGGAACATCTGTGTCGAAAGTCCCATTATCTCAAACATAAACTTTCTGTTTGACGTGATGAACAACTTGAACCTATTGAGGCTGATGACACAGCCTTTGCATTCCTCCACCGCTACGATGGTAAAGAGGTTGATGTCCTCGTTCAAGATGTTGGCGAGGCCGAGGAGGGTCTGCGCCTTGTCGATGGCTACAATCAACTCCTTGCCGTTGCTCTCCGTCACAAACTTCACAATGCCCGACGTGAGGAATATCAACTCGGTGCATTTGGAGCCTTGTTTGAGAATAATCTCGCCCTTCTTGTAGGTGTTTTGCTTAGTCTGCTCGAAGATGGAGCGAAACTCCTCATCGCTCAGTCCCTTGCAAAGTCCGTTCTTAAAAAAACATGTTTCACATATCTGTAATGGTACGTTTGGCATTTTGTATCAATTGTTTTCGTTAATAATCGTTTTAATAAATCTCCTCGCCCTCCACCATGATGTTGAGTATGCCGTTGATATTGGAAAGCTTGTTGACGAGTTTTTCGAGGTGTCCCTGGTTGCGCACGTACACTTCCAACAAGCACGAAAAACAGCTGCCGTCGGTCTCGATGTTCACGGTTTTGAGGTTGAGGTCAAACTCCTGCGAAACCACCGTGATAATCTTGTGGGCAATGCCTTTTTGGTCGATGCCCTCCATAGTGATTTTTGCCACCGACGACTGTTCCCTTGTGGTCTTCCACGACACAGGAATCAGGCTCAGGGGATGCTCCTTGATTTTGATGGCGGCATAGAGGCAGTCTTTTTTGTGGATGAATACGCAAGAATCGTCGTCTGCCTTGATGCCGATGGTCTCGTCGCCCGGCATGGGCTGGCAGCATCCGGCAAGTTCATAATTGATGGAATCTGAATCGCCGCTGTCGGAGCTATTCTTGTCGCCGCCGCCAAACTGCAATTTCCAAAACCTCACAATCGTATTGCCCACCGACTTTTTTACAAAATTCTCCACATCGGTAAGCGGGATGTTTTGCTTGCTTATCTTTTGGTAGAGTTCCGATTTGTTGAGGCAGCCAAATTCTGACATCAAAGCCGTTGTTACCTCATTTTCGTTGCGTATCTTGTATTTGGCGAGGATATTGTGCAGGATGTTTTGACCCTCGGCTATGTCCACTTTTATGTAGTTGTGGAGCTGCTCCTTCAATACGTCGTATGCCTCCTTGGTAATCACCATATTGAGCCATTCGGGTTTTGGCTCTGTATATTTGGAGGTAACGGGCTCCACCCTGTCGCCGCTGTGCAGGAGCGTCGATATGGGCATCATCTTGTGGTTTACCTTTGCACCAATGCAGTTGCGCGCCTTTTCGGGGTCGTTGATGTAGGCATAATCAAGCACAGACGCGCCCGCCGGCAAGGTTGTAACCGCGCCATCCGGCGAATACACCGAAATCTCGTCGGAGAGCAACAACTTGAAATTTTCCATAAAGTCGAAGTTGCTGTTGTTGGGGTCTTCGAGCTTGTCTTTGAGGAGTT
>JAFXMJ010000529.1 GCA_017530465.1 Bacteroidales bacterium | reverse complement strand
CAAACGCTGATTGTGGATACCGTCAAGGCGATTTCAGAGCCTTTTTGCACTGCGCGGAGGGCATCGATATTTTCGATGCCAGCGAGCGACATCGTAGCCACGCCACACGCCGCGTGAAGGCACGCGCCCACCGACCAAATCACGATAGCCCAGATGTAGCCCTTCTTGGTGCCCATCCAGTCGATAAACTTGCCCGCGAAGAGCGAAATCACCGAGTAAAAGATTGAGAATATGGCTGTTATGTTGCCATAGTCGTTGTCGTTCCAGTGGAAATCCAATGCAATGAAGTCTTTCCACGTCAGCGACAATACCTGCCGGTCGAGGTAGTTGACCGTTGTCGCCACAAAAAGCAGCGAACAGATAATCCAACGAAATTTTGTCATTGTGTTAGTAGTGTAAATGATAGTAAGTGAAGTGTTTATATTAATTGGTTATTCTTCTTGTGATGCGTAAAGACCCAAAAGCGTTCCGTAGAATACGTTGCGTCTGCCGAGCGAGAGGTATTCCACTTGAACCTTGTCGGCAAATACTGTGTATTCTTCTTCGGGTGTTGTCTTGTATGAGAATACAAAACCATCGTTGGCACGCTCCGCTTTGAGGTAGATGCGTCCAACGAAATCGTCAGGCACGCGCTGCGACTTGATTGCTGCCTTGAAGATGCCCGAATCGTCCTTGACGGCTTTTTGGAGTATGAGTATGCAATCGCCCTCACGGTATCCTATGCCAAATTCGTAGTTGTTGTCGTCGGTGAGAAACATTGCAAGTCCGGCAAATTCTGTGGGTGTCTGAGGTACAAAATGCATTTCTGTCTCGATGCTAAACACATTGTGCATCTGCCTGAATCCTACAAATCCGGCGTGGCACTGCGAACGGATGTTGTTGATTTCCAATGGCAATACCAGACCGCGCTCGCCGTTGGGCACTATTGACATACCAGAAGGCGTGCGCAGAATTTCCCATTGCAGCGGAAGGGTGTCCGATTCAAAATGTTCGGTGTAGGTGAAATTGCCGTGCGGAATGTAACGCGCAAAGGCCGCCGTGTCGTTCTTGTATTGTGCGCCAAGAGGTGCGGTTATTTTGGTTGGGACGGTTTGACCATTGCGGATAAGGTATGGCCAGCCGTTGTCCCACGTTACTTTCAGCATAAAGGTCTCGCGTCCTTGGTTGAAGTCGTTGTTGGGGCTGTATGGTCTGACGCCTTGGAATATGGCATACCAATTGCCGTCGTGAGCCTCCACCATATCTACACGTCCGGTGTTGGTGACAGCATTTTCGCGTCCCGGGGGTAGCCTGCGCTGTGTGAGTACCGGGTTTTGGTCGTAGTGTTCGTATGGACCCCAGATGTTGGTGGAGCGGTATGCGCACGTGGCAAAACCGTTGCCAAGTCCGCCGCCTTCTGAGGCGAGGAGGTAATAATATTCGCCGTTGTGGTAAAGTTGGGGCGATTCGAGCCATACAGGTTTCTTGTCGATGTTGTCGCCGCCAACCAAGAGTATGCGTCGGTCGCCTATCGGAGTCATTTCCTTAGTGTCAAATTCCTGACACCAAATCGCCTTGCAATCCAAGTATGGCGGTTCGTAGTTGGGGTCGCCTTGGTTGATGATGTATGCCTTGCCGTCGTCGTCAAATAACATTGTCGGGTGCACACCGCCAAATCCGTTGAGCCACTTGGGGATGCTCCACGGGTCTGCGGGATTCTTTGCCTTTGTGATGAAATGCCCGCCGCCGCCTACGAGCGTGCCAGTGATGTAGAATGTGTCGTCGTTTTTGTTGTAACGGATTGTGGACGGAAACAATCCTTGCTCCGCCCTCAGCGACTTGTTAAACAGGTACTCCTCCGTCGGGAATGCGTAGCATATCTGCTCCCAGTTGACCAAGTCGGTGCTGTGTAGCACAGGCAGTCCGGGGAAGAAGGCGTAGTTGGCGGTTACCATATAGTAATCGTTGCCCTTGCGGCAGATTGTGGCGTCGCTGTACGAACCTTGCAGGATGGGGTTGAATATTTCGCCGTTTCCGAGGTTGGCAGGGTTGAATAGCGGATCGTTGCCCGTGTAGGTGAACGATGCGAAATAAGCCTGCCCCGGCGATACTTTTATATCGGAATTGCAGCCGCCCAATAGTATTGCAGCGGCTGCCAACGCTATCATTTGTCTTTTCATTTTTTTAGTTTTTGGGTGTTTTTAAGCAGCATAAAAGTATCTATATTTTTCCAATCTACAAAATAATTATCAAAAAAATTATTCCCACTGAAAATGTTGATAATCCTTGCTCCTCGACCATGAGCCGCCCCAGTTGAAGCCCGCCTTGCGGAATAGTTGGTAGGCGAGGTCGTTGTGGTCTATCTTGTATGGGAACTGCGCCGTGTCGCGTCCGAAGGCGTATGGTTCGCCGTTTGGCGGCATTACGTATGGCTTGCCGTTGCGGATAGGGATGTACGGATTGTAGAGCGGATTGATGTCGATGGCGAGGCCGTAACTGTGCTTGGAGATGTTTTTGGTGCCGGGGACGAATCGGAAGTTGAAGCACGATGTGTTGTTGTCAGCCATTGATGCGTCGTCGTTGCCGTCGTAATCGTCGATGAGGTGCATTTTTTCGATGCGGTAATTGTTGTCGTAGAGTTCGCGGAAAATCTTGACCACCTTGTCCGCGATTTTTTTGTTTACCACCAATTCGCCCATCTGCGGCTTGCCGTCGGCGTTGCAATGCAGCACACGGATGTATCGCAGGTCGGAGCGTTGTAGGGTGCAGTTGTCGGGCCAACTCTTGCCCTGCATCTTTGCAAATATTGCGTCGGGAATTTCTGTGGATACGAAGCAATTGTCGATGCCCGTAATGTCTATTTCAGCCTGCGACACCTCGCGCCCCGATTTCCAATTGTTTGCGGTGAGGGCGGCGGGCTTTTCCGCTTTTGGAGCGGCGGGCTGTTCGGTTTTGGGGGCGGAGGTTTCATTTTGTTGAGACGACGACTGCTGCGAGCGCGTCTCCTCGTATGTCGCGCCGCCACAAGATGCCAATGTCAATGCCATTATTAATATGAATGTTTTTTTCACTGATGCTTTAATTTGGTTGATGGGGCAAAGATAGTGATTTTTGTTGAAATCGGTATTGATTATTTTTTCGCACTATTCCACATACACCCTCTTAACCCTTTGCGCAATTCCTGTCAAGATCTCGTACGGGATTGTGCCGATTGCCTGCGACATTTCTATCAACTTGGTGTTGGAGCCGAAGATGGTTACCTCGTCGCCGACGCGGCAGTCGATGCCGGTGATGTTGACCATGCACATATCCATGCAGATGTTGCCGATGATGGGGGCGCGGCGGCCGTTGACCTCCACAAAAAGATTGCCGTTGCCAAACTTGCGGTTCAGGCCGTCGGCGTATCCAACGGGAATCAGGGCGATGCGCGATGGTTGGGTTATCTTGCCGCGACGGTTGTAACCAACAGTTTCGGGTACGTCTATGTGTTTGATTTGCACGATGTTGGTCTTCCATTTGGAAATGCCCATCAACTTGTCCGTAGCCTCGTATGCCACGCCATAGAGACCGATACCAAGGCGCACCATATCGTGTTGGTATTGTGTAAGTCGCTCGATGCCAACAGAATTGCAAATATGACGCAACGGATTGCGACCCGTCAGGCGGCAAATGGTATCAGCCATCTGCATAAAGCGATGTTCCTGTAATTCAGAGAATTGGTCTTCGCTCTCGTCGTCAGCCGCCACAAAATGCGTGAACATAGATTTCAGGTCGAGAATGTCGCCGCTGTTGTTGACAAGTTCGCAAAACTCCTCCAATTCGTCCGCCATAAAGCCCGAACGGTGCATCCCCGTATCGAGTTTGATGTGGACGGGATAATTGCGGATGCCACGTGCGCGGAGGATTTCGATGAAATTGCGGGTGCGCTCCGTGGAAAATAGGACGGGTTCGAGCCTGTAATTCGCCAACTGTTTGTAGTTGCGACCGTCGTAGTTCATCACCATTATTGGCAACGTTATATTCCTGAGCCTCAATGCGATGCCTTCCTCCGCAAACGCCACGCACAGGTAATCCACGGCGTTGTTTTGGAGAGTGTTGCAGAGTTGGTATGAGCCCGCTCCATAACAATTTGCCTTGACCATCGCAATCATTTTGGTGGCGGGGCGCAGGAGCGAGCGGTAATAATTGAGGTTGTGTTTCAGGGCGGTGAGGCTCACTTCGAGGATGGTGTCGTGGTTGCCGACGTTGAAAAAATCGAACACGTCGCCAAAATCCTCGTACCTCTTGCCCTTGAAAATGATGCCGCAGCCCCGGTGGGCATTGAAGTCAAAATTATCAATATAATCCTGAATGGTGTCGTATTTGGTGATGCGGATGTTGTCGTCGTGGGGAATCTGCGCAAAATACCCGATGAAGACCAACTTCCTGATGCCCGCGCTTTTCGCCAAGAAAAACAACTGCGCAAAAAACTCCTGCGTAGTCAGGTTTTCCATTTCGGGGTTGATGATGACCGCCGCACGTTGCTCAAACTGATGTTGCCGAGCAAGGAAATCGAAAGTTTTTGAGATTGAGTATATATTGTTAACGGTTGAAAAACAAGATATTATGCCGATGTTCAGGTCTGCGTCGCGCATTTTGATTTGGCTGTCGGGGATGGTCAATGTCTCAAAAATCTTGTTGTGGATTTCGCTTTTGTAGAGGCCTTCTTTCACAAGATAACAGAGGCAATGCGCGGCGTCTTCGGCGTGTATGCGGTCGCAATACGGAATGGTAACGGTGATGTCTCTGCCGCGCCCTGTGAGCGTGATTTGCGCGTTGGTCTCGGTGAGGGCGTAGTCGATGTTGAAATCCGCGTCGTCCCAAGT